>NZ_JYDG01000085.1:0-39338 GCF_003263545.1 Rahnella sp. AN3-3W3 | reverse complement strand
CTTTTACTAGACCAGAACAGGTTTACTCCCTACCCTTCGCAGGGGGAGGAGCAAGACACCGGTCATCTGCTTACTTAAACTTCTTGTGGTTCTCATTCCTTGTCGCCTTGAACCCTTCGGCTTCTTTCTTCGCTTCATCGACCTTGCCCGCTTTGGCTAAAGCGGAGGCCTTGTCAATCTGGCCAATCAGCGTATCCAGCCCTTTGTGGTAATCCTGCATTTCCGGGCTGTCCGGTGCTTTGCCTTCCAGTTTCGGAGGCGTGGCTTTTTTCGCGTCTTCGGCAGCGGCTTTCATATTAGCCAGACCGGTAGTCAATTCGGCCTGATCGTTGGTTTTCAACACCTTGCCGTAGTTATCAGCAATCGTGTCCATGTCCGTTTCTAAATCTGCCGCCAGTGCCACCGTGCTGCTTCCCAGCATTGCGACTACCGCTAACGCCATCAGTTGTTTACGCATGAGCTTTCTCTCTATTGTTATTTATTTGTTAGATAAAACGACATTGCTTGTAAGGCTTTATAAAAATAGGCTGAGAGAGAGGAAAACGGGATGAATTTTTTGTAAAGAAGGGTGGCAGGTGAGAAGCAGCGATCGGGCGACCGCTGCTTTGCAGGAAAATTATTCGCCGGCGATTTTCATTGCCGGTAACAGCACGGAACCGCACTGAATGTTGCTGCGGGTTTCGATATCGCTGCCGATGGCGACCATATTGCGCCACATGTCTTTCAGGTTACCGGCGATGGTGATTTCGCTTACCGGATACTGAATCTCACCATTCTCAACCCAGAACCCTGCTGCGCCGCGTGAGTAGTCACCGGTGACACCGCTGACGCCTTGTCCCATCAGTTCGGTGACGACCAGGCCTTTGTCGAGCTTACGCAGCATACCGGCGAAATCATCACCCTGACCGGCGATGCGCCAGTTGTGGATACCGCCTGCGTGGCCGGTGGTTTGCAGACCGAGTTTACGCGCGGAATAACAGGTCATCAGCCAGTTTTGCAGCACGCCGTCTTTGACGATATCGCGACGCTCGGTGCGCACACCTTCGCTGTCGAACGGCGTTGAAGCCAGACCCTGCAACAGATGCGGATGTTCTTCAATCGTCAGCCACTCCGGCAGGATTTGCTTGCCGAGGCTGTCGAGCAGGAAGGACGATTTACGGTAGATGCTGCCGCCGCTGATCGCCCCGACCAGATGACCGAACAGGCCGGTCGCCACTTCGGAGGCGAACAACACCGGTGCCTGCATGGTCGGTAATTTACGCGGTGCCAGACGCGATAAGGTGCGGCGTGCGCACTCTGCGCCAACCCATTCCGGATCTTTCAGGTCACTCATCTTACGGGCGATGGAATAGGCGTAATCGCGTTCCATGTCGCCTTCGTGTTCAGCAATCACGGAGGCGGAAATCGAATGGCGCGTCGAGCAATAGCTCTGCAACATGCCGTGACTGTTACCGAAAACGCGGATGCCGTAATGGCTGTTAAAGCTGCCGCCTTCGGTATTGGTGATGCGTTTGTCAGCCTGCAAGGCAGCCTGTTCAGCACGGGCAGCCAGCTCAATGCTGCGATCGGGATCCAGCTCTTCCGGGTGGAATAAATCCAGATCCGGCGCGTCAAACGCCAGCATCTCTTTATCAGCCACGCCCGCGAACGGATCCGGTGACGTGTAACGGGCGATATCCAGCGCGGCCTGCACGGTGCGGGAAATAGCGTCCGGGCTTAAATCGGTGGAAGACGCGCTGCCTTTACGATTCTGATAATAAACGGTGATGCCCAGTGCGCCGTCGCTGTTGAATTCCACGTTCTCGACTTCACCAAAACGGGTGCTGACGCCGATACCGGTGGTTTTGCTGACCGCCACTTCTGCGGCATCTGAACCCGCTTTCGCCAGTTCCAGAGCCTGAGATACGGCCTGTTCCAGAGTTTTACGCTGCTGCGCTACTTGATTCACTACGTTCATCGGCATGTCATCGCTTATGAGATAAAAGGGATTGTTCTACACTGGTATTAAGAAACTTATACCTTTGAGTCTAACAGAGACTCGCCACAATTTCGCATTCCCTCCGGCGTTGTTATGCCCAAAGTTGCAACAGAACATGGATGTATGCGGCATAACCCTGCATAATGCCGCCGAAGCAATAAAGCACAATCAAACTGACAGGATTACCTCGTTAAGAGGAAGCGCCCATGACAAAGAAAATTGACGACTGGCACGATGACGTTCCCGAAACCAACGAGAACGAAGATGAAGAAGAAATCATCTGGGTCAGTAAAAGTGAAATCAAACGTGACGCCGAGGCGCTGAAAGATCTCGGTGCAGAAATGGTTGAGCTGGGTAAAAACTCGCTGGACAAACTGCCGCTGGATGACGATCTGCGCGCTGCGATCGACTTAGCGCAGAAGATCAAGAAAGAAGGCCGCCGCCGTCAGCTTCAGCTGATCGGTAAAATGCTGCGTTCCCGCGATGTCGAGCCGATTCAGACTGCACTGGATAAGCTGAAAAACCGCCACAACCAGCAGGTTTCGCTGTTCCATAAACTGGAAATGCTGCGTGACCGTCTGGTTGAAGAAGGTGATGATGCAATCCCGCCGGTGCTGGAACTGTATCCGGAAGCCGACCGTCAGCAGTTGCGTGCGCTGATCCGCAACGCGCAGAAAGAGAAAGCCGCTAACAAGCCGCCGAAATCTTACCGCCAGATCTTCCAGTATCTGCGCGAACTGGCTGAAGGTCAGGACTAAAAAAACAAAAACCCGCCTTTTTACTTAACAGAAAATGGCGGGTTTTTTCTTTTCAGCCTTTAGCCTTTACTGCCGGTTTTTCCAGCAGATTCAGCCGCAGATCCCCTTCCAGCTCCTCTTCGGCCTCTTCAAACAGCAAAATCAGTGCGCCGAAACGCCGCTTGCGGCTGGCATTCAGATTGATGAAATCTATCTCAACCGGCAGCGCAATCCCGCCTGTTACCTCATCCCAGAGTGCATCCAGATTCGCACCGAAGCTGTCTGTCAGACCAAACTGACGGACAAACTCGGCGTAGAATGCGGGTAAATCCGGGATGTGATTAAAATCGAAGCTCACTTTATTCATCGACATTACTCCACCCGAACGAAGTTCTGATAATGGTCTTTACTGACGTAAATCAGCCCGTCGCTGGCAAACAGCACGCGGTCTGCCCCGCGACGCCCGCAGCGATAGTTGATATCTGCCTCGCGCCATACCCGTTTGTTGGCCGATGGCAGACGACCTTCACGGTTTGAAAACCGGTCGCCGCCAATGGCTTTGCCCGGCAACACATCACACAGGTTGCCGGAACGCGCATCCCAGCCCGCTTCACGCGCCTTTTTCTTGGTGATGTAATTGTCAGGCAGTCTGTGATTCTGGCGCAAATAACTCACCACGGATTGCTCATCAGTGCCCGCCACAATTGTGCCCTGGTTGTATGTCGGTTTCGCGACAACATGCCCGGCAACACCAGACAGCCCGAGAATGACCGCAGCTGCCATCATCAGTTTGCGCGAACGCAGCCAGTTAAATGCCTTCATTGACGTCCTTTTTTTGTAGCCAATTGTTTGTAGCCAATTGCTTGTAGCCAGAGACCGGTAACCAAAATGAATCTTTTCCTGTTTATTGTTTCTCAAAAAGCGATTTCTGGAAAGCTGACTTAAAGATTTCCTAAATGCAGCGTTTTCACCTGCAGATATTCTTCCAGCCCCAGCACCGATCCTTCGCGTCCCAGACCAGATTCTTTCACACCACCGAACGGCGCGGCTTCGTTGGAAATCGCACACTCGTTTATCCCGATCATGCCGCTTTCAATTGCATCAGCCACGCGGAAAATACGTTGCAGATTCTGGCTATAGAAATACGCTGCCAGCCCGAAAGGCGTGTCGTTGGCGCGTTTAATCACTTCTTCTTCCGTTTTGAAACGGAAACAGGCCGCCAGCGGGCCGAAGGTTTCTTCATGCGCCACTTTCATGTCATCGGTGGCATCAATAATGACCGTCGGCTGGAAGAAGTTGCCACCGAGTTTGTGGCGCTCACCGCCTTCCATCAGACGCCCGCCTTTCTCCAGCGCGTCTTTAACATGCTCCTCGACTTTCTCCAGTCCCTGAATGTTAATCAGCGGGCCGACAATCACACCTTCGTCCATACCATTACCGACTTTCAGCTTGCGCACCTCTTCCGCCAGACGTGAGGTGAACGCCTCATAAACGCCGTCCTGCACGTAGATGCGGTTGATACACACGCAAACCTGTCCGGTGTTACGGAATTTACAGGTAATGGCGCCCTTCACGGCAGCCTCGATATCCGCATCATCAAACACGATATACGGCGCGTTACCGCCCAGCTCCATTGACACCTTTTTCATGGTGTCAGCGCTGTTACGCACCAGCGTTTTGCCGATTTCTGTAGAGCCGGTGAACGACACTTTACGTACCGCATCGCTCGCCATAATCACCTGGCTGATGGCGCTCGTATCACCCGCCACGCCGTTGATCACGCCATCCGGCACACCGGCATCTTTTGCCAGTTGCAGCAGAGCAAAGGCCGACAGCGGCGTATTACTGGCCGGTTTGATCAGGCCGGTACAACCTGCAGCCAGCGCGGGACCGAGTTTGCGGGTCAGCATCGCCAGCGGGAAATTCCACGGCGTGATCGCCGCCACTACGCCGACCGGTTCACGTGTCGCCAGAATGCGCGAACCGGATTTGGCCGGAGGAATGATTTCCCCGTTGGCGCGTTTGGCTTCTTCGCTGAACCATTGCAGATAACTGGCGGCGTAATCGACCTCGCCCAGCGCTTCCTTCAGTGGCTTGCCTTGTTCGGCCACCATCAGCTCGCCGAGAAACTGTTTGTTTTCCAGCATCAGTTCATACCAGCGGTGCAAAATTTCAGAGCGTTCTTTGGCGGTGGTTTTGCGCCAGGCCGGGAAAGCATCACTGGCGGCTTTGACGGCGGCTTCTGTTTCGGCTTTTCCTGACTTAGAGACTTTGGCGACCACATCGCCGGTCGCCGGATCCAGCACATCGAAGGTGTCTTTGGCTTCGAGCCATTTACCGCCGACAAAATAGCCAGTCTTAAATAATGGATGCGTGGAGAGTTTATGAGGTTGGGCTGACATGAGGATCCTCCTGATTTATGCCGTTTTAAGCGAACTATCATGTAAGTATAGCGGCTTGAGCAGAAGCGTCTGTCAGACAGCACTGAGAGACACAGATCGCAAAGTGAATTGTCATACGTTCACAGTTTCCGCATCCCTCAGTAAACTGCGGGGAACTCCACCCTATTTTCACAAAGGAATAAGGCATGTCGACGCGCGAAAAAATGAATATCGGTGAACTGTATACAGACATGGGCGAAGGATTGCCGGAGGAACGCCGCGCCGGAAAAGAGCGGGTGTACGACTACAACCTGACCCGTCCTTCAGAGGAAGAAAAACGCCAGCGGATGCTGAAAGACATGATGGGCAGCCTGGGCGAAAACGGCTGGATTGAGCCGCCGCTGCGTGTCGCGTATGGCACGCATATTCATATCGGCAACAATTTTTACGCCAATTTCAATCTCACGGTGGTGGATGACGCAACCGTCACCATCGGCGATAACGTGATGATTGCGCCGAACGTCACCCTGGCGACAGCCGGACATCCGATCGACCCGGAAATCCGCGCCACCGGACAGCAATTCTCCCTGCCGATCGTCATTGAAGATAACGTCTGGCTGGGCATGGGTGTGATGGTAAATCCGGGTGTAACTATCGGGCGTAACAGCGTGATTGGTGCGGGAAGCGTAGTGACAAAATCCATTCCTGCCGATGTGGTGGCGGCTGGCGTACCGTGCCGGGTAATACGCCCGATCACCGCCGCTGACCGCGAAACATTCATGAAATGATGCCCGTATTTTGGCGATAAAAAAGGCCGGTGCGTTTAAACACCGGCCTTTGTTTATTACGGGCTGTTACGCCACAAACGAATGCTGATAACGATGCAGCATCTCGGTCAGACGTCGCACCGGCTCAGTCACTTTCAGGGGCGCGTCGTAATCGACCAGCTTTTGCTGATACTCACCCAGCTCTTTCAGCAGACGCTGATAATAGTATGTCCGCTTACCTTCGCCTGACGCCGAAACCACGTGATCGGCGGTGTTACGGATTTTTTTGTGGAACGCCGACAGCTCATCATTTACCGGCACTTCGGCAAGTTTCATGCGCTGATGAGCGATAATCAGCATCAGCGCCAGACGGTATTTACCGATGTCATTCGGGAACATCACCAGCAACTGATTGAGCTGATGGTAAAGCGCCGGCAGGTGGTTTTCACGACGACGGTACGCTTTGGTGGTCAGCGCCGATACCGCACTGCTCATAAAGCGGTTCAGCAACGTGCGCCCGGTTTTATCGCGGGACTTATCGCGAATAATCAGCAACACCGCCATCGCAATCACCGTACCGATCGCCTGCCCCAGCGCGTTGTCGAGAAAAGAGGTTACGTTGAATTTCATCGGGTTACTGAGCACCAGAATGTTGATTGTGCCCGCCAGCAAACCGAGCATGCCGAGACGGCGCTTGGTCACTTCGATACCGATAAAGAAGGTGAAAATCCCCAGCATCAGACACAGCAGGAACAAACTTTGCTGCGTCGAAGGCATGATCAACATAAACATCATCGAGCCGACCGGGATCGCCAGCAACATGCCGACAATAAAGTCCATCGCCATGCCTTTCGGGTTCGGGGTACGCATCGCCAGCGAGGTCACCACGGCGATAATAATCACGCAGCCGCTGGCTGACGTCCAGCCGGTCCATAACCACATCAGACAACCAATCGCCGTCGCGGTAAACGTACGCAGGCCGTTGATCAGCGCATGATGCCGCTCAGCCGACACCGGACGAACCACCACTTCACCTTCCAGCACACCGCTTTCAATACTGCTGATGCTGCTGTTGGTCTGGACGCCTTTCATCAGCAACAGCGCACGCGTGCCAGCGCCGGTCCAGGCACTGAGCGTCACCAGCACATTATCGCTGTGCATACCGGTAATAATCTGGCGCAGTTGTTTCAGGCGGCGGTGAACATCGGCAACAGTTTCTGCCGGTTCAGCAAACAGCGCTTTAAGCTCAGGCGACAGCCTTTCCGGCGTGTCTTGCATAATCAGATAGGTTTCGCAGGCCTGGGTGATCATACTCAGCGAGGTGCTGTGCAGCGCTTTCAGACGCTGGTTGCAGCGCTGCCAGCGCGAGGATTCCATCATCAGGCTGCCGCGCATGCCATTCAGCGCCGTGGTGCTTTTCACCAGGTTGTTCCAGGACTTATCGATGTCTTCCTTCGTGCCGTTATTCACGCAAATCCGCATCAGCGCAAACTGATCCAACATCAGCTGACTGACGGCGCGATCGATATCTTTTTTGATGGAGCGGGGAGAAAACAGCAGGTCAGCCACGATGGCGCAGCAAATCCCGATAACGATTTCACTGCAACGCTCGACGGCGAACTGCGGTGTCTGTAACGGCGCACTGGCTGAGGTCACCACAATAATCAGCGCGGTATAACCCGCCAGCCCAAGTGCGTAGGAATTCTCGATGCGCACCAGTGAAGACCACCAGGTACAGACGCCCGCCCAGATACAGCACAGAAGCAGCATCACGACCGGCGCGCGGGCAGTGGCGATAACAATCACCAGCGCCGCGATACAGCCGATAAATGTGCCAATAACACGCAGAAAACCACGGTGACGAATAGCACCGGCAAAGGGTTCGCCACCCGCCACCAGCGCCGGGCCGGAGGTCACAATGGCGGCGGTCATGGCCGACCAGCGCGGTGTCTCGAGTTGCAGATAGAACCCGAGAACCAGCGCGCCGAGGATCGCGAACGTCAGCTTGCAGGCAAAACGCACGCGCGGGATAAGTACGCTATTCATCTTTCCGGCCTTAGCCAAACTCTCTCAGGCGATGCAGGAGACGAAGGAAAGGAGAACCTTCATCTTGTTTGCGGTCATGCTGACCGGTGATAACCACGGTCGCGGTTGTCCCTGCCGGATAAGGATGTTGCTGGTCTTCATCATCGAGCAGGATTTTCACCGGCACGCGCTGCGCCAGACGCACCCACTCGAGGTTGCTGTCGATGGTCGCCAGACCATTCGTTGCAGCAGAAGAAGAGCTGTTGGTGACCGCCGCGGCCACGCTGTCCACGGTACCGTGCATGATGCGGTTACTACCCAGCGGGGTGATTTCCGCACGGTCGCCTTTGTTCAGCCCCGGCAATTTGGTTTCTTCCAGATAGGCGAGAATGTAGAAGGAGTTTTTCTTCACCAGCGCCACAGCGGTCGAACCACGATTGATGTAGTTTCCCGGATGAACGGTCAGGTTAGTGACCCAGCCATCGGCAGGTGCAACCACCACGGTACGTTCCAGATCCAGCACCGCCAGATCACGTGCCGCCTGCGCTTTTGCCAGCTGATGTTCAGCGGTTTGCAGGACGTTGTTGGCCTGATCGATTTCTTCCTGCGACATGGCCTGCACGCCCAGTTTTACACGACGTCCGGCTTCACGTTTTTTCTCTGCTGCCAGCGCCTGATAATACGCGACGTCAGCACTCGCTTCGTCCAGCGCCTGCTGGTAGCGCGGCTGGTCGATTTTAAACAACACCTGGCCCTTCTTCACCAGCTGGTTATCGACCACAGGCACATCGGTAATCAGACCGGTAACATCGGGCGCGATAGACACGACATCAGCGGTAAATTTGGCATCACGGGTCCACGGAGATTCGGTATAGAACGCCCAGGCTTTGAAAATTGCGATGACAGCCAGCACGACCAGAATCAACGTTATTGCATAACGTATTATTTTTATAGAGAAATTTTTCACAACGCCCTCAGACGAACATGCAGGAGATCAGGTAAAAAAGACAGCAGTACAAAGCTGTGTTGAACAACGCCGGATGCCAGACAAAGTCATAGATACCGGTGGGTTGCAGTACACGCCGCAGCACGAAAAACACCACCAGCGCCAGCAGTATTTCAAAAAACACCGGAGGAAACGACAATCCGAAAATCACCATTACCGGAAGCAAACTCATCAAAAATTCCTTACATTATGACGACGGACAAACACGTATCGTCCCGCGCACGCATTATTCATTATTTTAGGCAACGGCACGCGACCCCGGTGGAAAATAATTCAGCGGGAGCAGATCAATGAAGCCGTGGAGTTGCCAGGGAAGTGTGCGAAGGTAAGCATTATGTCAGGAAAACTGAAACCTGAGCATTATCGCCCGGAAGGGTATATTAGCGTGCTTATTATCAAGTAATCAACGTTCTGTGATCTAAATCACTTTTAAGCCAGAGTTAACAATGGACCGATTAAAACGCATGTCGATTTTCGCTCAGGTGGTGGAAAGCGGTTCTTTTACTGCCGCTGCGCGACGCCTCGACATGAGCGTATCCGCCATCAGCCAGACTGTGTCAAAGCTGGAAAACGAGTTACAAATCAAATTATTAAACCGCAGCACGCGCAGTATTGGTCTGACGGAAGCGGGCAAGCTTTACTATCAGGGTTGCCGGAAAATGCTGCACGATGTGCGTGAAGTGCATGAACAATTGTATGCCTTCAACAACACGCCAACCGGGACCTTGCGCATCGGCAGTTCATCAACAATGGCACAAAATGTTCTTGCTGCGATGACTGCCGAAATGCTCAGCGAATATCCCGGCCTGACGGTAAATCTGGTGACCGGCATACCCGCACCCGATTTAATCGCCGACGGTCTGGATGTGGTGATCCGCGTCGGCGCGTTACAGGACTCCAGCCTGTTCTGCACCCGCTTAGGCTCAATGCCGATGGTGGTGTGCGCAGCGCGCAGTTATCTGGCCCAGCACGGCACACCGGAAAAACCGGCTGATATGGTGAATTTCTCATGGCTGGAATACAGCGTGCGCCCCGACAGCGAATTTGAGCTGATCGCCCCTGAAGGCATTTCGACCCGCATTACACCGCAAGGGCGCTTCGTCACCAACGATTCGCAAACCATGATCCGCTGGCTGAAAGCCGGTGTCGGGATCGCGTATGTACCGCTGATGTGGGTGATCGAGGAAATTAACGCAGGCGAAGTGGAGATTTTGTTCAGAAGCTATCAGTCCGATCCGCGACGGTCTACGCGCTGTATACCGAAAAGGACAAACTGCCGCTGAAAGTGCAGGTCTGCATTGATTATCTGACGGATTATTTCAAACGGGTCAGCAAGGTGTATCAGGGATACCGGCAGGGGAAAAAGGGTACGCAGTGGAGTTGAGTTTGTATCAAAACCCGCCAAACTCAATTAAAGCCACCAGTCTCCCCTTGTAAAAGGGGAGACTGAAATGCAACAACCAAACTTAAGCAGTACCGCCGACGGTCAGATTATCCAGTTTCAGGGTTGGCTGACCGACACCGACCGGCAAACTCTGACCTTCTTTACCGCATACGCCGACGCCTTTATCGAGCGCCAGATCGTTACCGACCATAGAAATCTGCTGCATGGCTTCAATACCGGAGCCAATCAACGTCGCGCCTTTCACCGGTTTAGTGATCCGGCCTTTTTCGATCAGATAGGCTTCTGAAGTCGAGAACACAAATTTACCCGACGTGATATCCACCTGGCCGCCACCGAAGTTTGGCGCATACAGACCAAATTCCACGCTGCTGATGATATCTTCCGGCGTCGATTTCCCGGCAAGCATGTAGGTGTTGGTCATACGTGGCATCGGCAGATGCGCATAAGACTCACGGCGGCCGTTGCCGGTCGGCGCGACACCCATCAGGCGCGCATTCAGTTTGTCCTGCATGTAACCTTTCAGCACGCCGTTTTCGATCAGTACGTTGTACTGGCCCGGCACACCTTCATCGTCAATCGCCAGTGAACCGCGCAGACCCGGCATAGTGCCGTCATCGACCACGGTACACAGCTCAGACGCCACCAGTTTGCCCATCTGGCCGCTGAATACTGACGTGCCGCGACGGTTGAAATCACCTTCCAGACCGTGACCGACCGCTTCGTGCAACAGCACGCCCGGCCAGCCTGCGCCGAGTACTACCGGCATTCCGCCAGCCGGAGCGGCTACCGCGGTCAGGTTCAGCAGCGCCATGCGCACAGCGTCACGGGCGAAAGCTTCGGCACGAACTTCGCCGTTAACGGTTTCGAGGAAGTAGTCATAGCCGACACGACCGCCGCCGCCGCTTGAGCCGCGTTCGCGACGTCCGTCCTGTTCGACCAAAACGCTGACAGACAAACGCACCAGCGGACGGATATCCGCCGCCAGCGTGCCATCCGTCGCCGCAACCAGCACGGTTTCGTATACGCCGGTAATACTGGCACTGACTTCCTGCACGCGTTTATCTGCCGCACGGGCGATTTTGTCTACACGGTGCAGCAGGTCGATTTTTGCTTCACGCGGCAGGCTTTGCAGCGGATCCAGCGGAGAATAAAGAGATTTGTACGCAATTTCGCCCAGCGTGTGCGCTTTGCCATTGCCCTGCTCGCGGACAATGCTGCGGGCTGCGGTTGCGCTCAGGTTCAGGGCATTCAGGGTAATCTGGTCGGCATAAGCGAAACCGGTTTTTTCACCGCTTACCGCACGAACGCCAACGCCCTGATCGATATTGTAAGAACCATCTTTGATGATGCTGTCTTCGATAACCCAGGCTTCGTGGAAACTGGACTGGAAAAAGAGATCGGCATAATCAAGGCGACGTTCAGACAACTGGCCCAAAACGGAAAACAAATCCTGATGACTCAGATTATTAGCAGTTAGTAACTGCTCACTGACTAAGGCCAGACTCATAAATGTTCACTCTCTTTTTAGACGAAAATCCGGCGGGCTGAGCGTTATAAAAACGTCAACCCGCCGGACAATCCATTGTTACAAGGTTATTTACAGCCTAACACAGCCCGAACGAGGTTTCCTGCCACCTTCGCCGCTGACATTACTGAGCGGCAGCGGCTTTTGGATGTTCAACCGGTTTGCGCAGAATTTCGTTGATGTGTGGATCTGCGATAGTGCCGCTAATCTGATAACGAATCAGCGAAATTTTATTCCACAGCGGCGCCAGCACTTTACTGGCAGCAAATACCGCCACGCCCACCACCGGGTTGATGACGAAGGCAGTGGCCACGCCGACGGTCGCTGAGATTTCAGGCGCGATAACCGCTTCCAGATCGAGGCGCTGATTAACAAAATTCACCTGACCGGTAATGGCAATATCCGCTTCCAGACCATCAACCAGCAAGTCATCGGTATGCAGTACGCCGTCTTTAATCCAGGCGGTGGATTTGATCGAATCGAAATAGAATCCCTGACCGAAGGTATCACTGAAATCGAGGCGCAGTTTACGCAGCAAGGCGTCGAAACTGACCAGACGCAGCAATTGCCCGGCCCGGCCCGTGCCGACGTCAGCGATTTCGCCTTTGCCCAGCGTGTTTTTCAGCGTGCCGTTGAGCGTGCTGATATCCGGTTTCCACGGCACGGATTTCCAGTGCAGGTCGAAGTTAATGTCGAACGGCGCGCCTTTCAGTGGCGTGGTCACACCAAAGAATGACATCGCCTGTTCAATGTTTTTACCCGCCAGTTTGCCTTTCAGACCGGTACTTTCGCCCTGTGCGTTCTGCTTCCAGTCGCCCTGAACGTTGAGGCGCGCTACGCCGGTGTCGATCAGGCCGTTGCGCAGCATCAGCTGATCGCCCTGCGGGGTGAGATCGGCGTTCACTTTGCGGAAGTTCTGTCCGAGGAACCAGCAGGCCTGGCAACGCAGTTGCAGCGCAGGCCAGTTAGCGAAGGAAATCTTACTGGTCGCGAACGGATTTCCGCCCGGCTGACCGCTGCTGGTAACATCAGCCACGGTCCATTGCGGATTGAAATACACATATTTCAGGTTCGCCAGCCACGGTCCGTTGTCATTCATATTCAGCTGACCATCAATTTCTTTGCCTTTGGCGATGATTTCCATTCCCTGACGCCCCTGCACCGAAGTCAGGGCCAGATCATTCCACACCTGTCCACCCAGCGTCAGTGCTGGCGTAGTCAGGGTTATCTGATGCGGGAAGCTGAAACCGGCCATTTTGCTGCTGTTGCCCCGGGTGCTTTGCGCCGCTTTATCCGGCGAGAGCAGGCCCAGCCAGTTTTCGCCATCCAGCGGCGGCAGATTAAGTGTCAGGCTGCTGTCTGCCGGCAGGGGTGGCGTTTTCTTCGCGTTAGCCTGCCAGGATGCGCGATCCAGTTTCAGCTGTTTGCCCAGCAGCCAGCGGCTGTTGAAGCGGTCTTTTCCCGCCAGTACGCCTTCCAGATTAAAACTGTGCAGATCGCCTTTCACATTGACCACCAGCGGCATTGCGTGCCCGGCCTTTTTGCTCAGCGGATCGGGTAAGTGACTGCTCACATCTTTCAGGTCGGCGTTCACATCGACGGTATAAGTCGGAGTGCCTTTGTGCGGCAGCGTGATATTCACATCGCCTTTCCACGGTGTACCGCCAGAAATTTTGCTGGCTACCGCGGCCGGCAGACCCGGGATTTTTGCCAGCTGCCAGTTAGCATCCAGACCAACCTGCACCTTAAAGTCATCCGCCAGCTCCTGCGTGCTGAACATCACGTTTACCGGCTGGCCAAACCATTCACCGGTAAGACGGTTACTTTGCAGGTTGCCGTTGTCATAGCTGAACTGACCGCTGAGATGGCTGATTGTGCTGTCCAGCGGTTTAATCAACAGACTGTTGTCTTTTAGTGTCACCCCGCCTGAAGCGCGAACCATCTCGCCATCCAGCGGAATATCAAGATGTAAGCGACCATTCACTTCGCCGCCAATCTGCAATTCCTGTAGCGCCGAGCCCAGCGAATCATGCAGCGGTGTATCCATAAAATAGTCGCCAATATCTTTACCCTGACCGCGCAGGTCGGCATCGATAAACAGCTTTTCTTTCAGGTAATCAGGAATATTGGCGACCACATTATTGCCATCAACATTGCCTAGTTTGGTATTCGCGGCTTTCATGAACAGACCGTCGTTGAGGAAGTCGAGGTCAATATCCAGATTGGTCAGCGCTGGCCAGCCGGGCTGGAATTCAAAGGTTGAGTGGCGCAAAGGCACCCAGACTTCAAACTGCCCTTCTTTCTTTTTGAACGGGAAATCATGCGGATTGCCGTTGAACGTTAACGTCGCGTTATCGACCTGACCGGCCTTTATGGCACCGCTCAGATAATCCACCAGATGTTTGCCCATCAGCGGCTCAGGGAAATAGCGCCACGCCTGTCCGGCGTCATATAAGCGGATACCCGCCAGAATATTTAGCCACGGCTCGCCTTTAACGGGCTGGTGGTAACGGAAGTCGCCTTTCGCCCACAATGCGTTAGCCTGAACGTCCACATCTTTGCCCGACAGTGCCCAACCGTCCTGAGTGTTAGTCCAGTTAAAGGTCCCGGTCGCGGCGCCTATCTCCAGCGGCGCACGGAACATGTCGCCATAAGGTAAGACGCTGTCTTTAAGATTCACCGCCAGCTGGCCGCCCGCCACGCTGCCTTTGAGGCTGCCGCTGAAATGACTGACGCCCGGCAGCATCTTCCAGAGCTGCCAGCTGACATCGTGCCAGCTTGCATCAAAGCGTGTCTGATCCGGCTGTTTGATCGGGATATCCAGCGCGAGCCTGTCGACGTTACCGGCAGGTTTTAAATCCTGCCAGCGTTCCAGCAAGGCGGGAGTCAGGAATGAGAAGGTCGGGATCACCGGTCCTAAACGTTCGAGTTGCAGATTGGCGCCACGGATACGCAATTCTTCGCCCTGCGAGGGGCCGAGGAAATCATTATTTTCAGGCAGATAAAGCGCTTCAAGGCGACCTTTTGGCCACGCGACGCCATCCGTTTTCAGATTCAGTTGCTGCGTGCCGACCTGCCAGCCATTTCCCTGACGGCTGCCGTGCAAGGTGAGATTATCAACATCGAGGCGGTGCTCATCGTCACCGGTTTTCCAGGTGGCGGACCCCGTTTTCAGCAGCGCATCACCGGCATAAATATCGCCATTGTGGACTGTGAGCCATGCCGCCAGGCTAAAGTTAGCACTTTCCAGACCAGTGTTGTTGCGCAGCCACCGGCTGAACCACGGTTTCATATCAATATCATCGGCTTGCATATAAATCTTGCCGTTATTGAGCAGACCGTTTGAGTCGTTGAGATCCATACGCAGTTGCACAACGCCATGCTGACCGTTAAAGCTCGAGAGGCTGAGCTGCCCTTCGGCGCGGTGGCGGTTACGGCTGTTCAGCCAGGTGAGCTGGGGAATATCGAATTCGGCACGCGAACCGGAAGGCGTAGGGAACGTAATGCGGCTGTTGCGCAGGTCAAAATGGTCAACCTGACGCAGAAAAATATCGCTGACACGACCGGGCTTGATGCCGTTGCCTTTATTGGCCTCGCCACCGAGCGGGGTGTTTAAATCCAGTTGCAGGTTATAGAAAGTGAGATCGCGGAACTGCCAGCGAAAATGCAGCAGTGATTGCCAGACGTCCAGCGCCATCGTGATGCGCTGAACCCGCCATTTGGCCTCGGGTAATGTGACCTGAAGACCACGGACTTCCATGATCGGGCCAAAGGTTTTCCAGCTGGCGCTGATTTGCGACAGTTCAATCGGTACGCCGGTGACCGCCTCTACTTTCCCGACCAGTTGATCCTGAAAGCGGCTAAGCTGCGGCAATGCGAGACGCAAGCCGCTGATCACCAAAGCCACTATCACGACAAGGGTTGCGCTGGTGGTTAATAAAATACCGGGCAGTCGCCTCAAACCTCTCTCCTTGTTTTCCATTCCATGCTGGTTTCACCCGCACAGACGGCAATGGAAACCTTTAACACCCAGATGCTTCAAGCCAGTCATCCGCAGATCACATCATGACGACGTCGAACTGTTCCTGACTGTAGAGCGGCTCAATCTGCACCTTAACCTGCTTACCGACGAAGATTTCCACTTCGGCCAGCGCATGGGATTCTTCTCCCTTGAGGGCTTCCCCCACGGCAGCAGACGCGTAAACCAGGAAACGGTCGGAATCGTAGGCATGATGCACACGTACGATCTCACGCAGAATTTCATAGCAGACGGTTTCGACGGTTTTCACCGTACCGCGTGCATGGCATGTCGGACAGTCGCTGCACAGAACATGCTCGACGCTTTCACGCGTACGCTTACGGGTCATTTCCACCAGACCGAGCGCAGAGAAACCGTGAATGCCGGTCTTCACGCGGTCTTTCGCCAGCGCCTGCTCCAGGCTGTGCAACACGCGTCGGCGGTGATCTTCATTCGACATATCAATGAAGTCGATGATGATAATGCCGCCGAGATTGCGCAGACGCAGCTGACGGGCAATCGCCTGTGTCGCTTCAGTATTGGTGTTGAAAATAGTGTCTTCGAGATTGCGATGGCCGACAAACGCACCGGTATTGATATCCACGGTGGTCATGGCTTCGGTCTGATCGATAATCAGGTAGCCGCCGGATTTGAGTTCCACCTTGCGCTCCAGCGCACGCTGGATTTCATTCTCAACATCGAACAAATCGAAAATAGGTTGCTTGCCGCTGTAATGCTCCAGCTTGCTGGTCATTTCAGGCATGTATTCGCTGGTGAATTCCACCAGCAATTCGTAGGTCAGACGGGAGTCAACGCGGATACGATCCAGCGCTTCGCCAGCAAAATCACGTAAAACGCGATGCGCCAGCGCCAGTTCGCCATACAGCTTGCACTTGGTTTTGTTGCGACGTTTACGCTCCATCACCTTAGTCCACAAGCGTTTTAAGTAGGCGGCATCCTGCTTAAGTTCTTCTTCGCCCACGCCTTCGGCGGCGGTACGAATAATGTAACCACCGTGCTCGTCGCAATATTCGGAGACGATACGTTTCAGACGGTCGCGTTCCGCTTCGCTTTCAATACGCTGGGAAACCCCAACGTGAGAAGCCCCGGGCATGAACACCAGATAGCGGGAAGGCAACGTAATGTCAGTCGTCAGGCGCGCGCCTTTGGTGCCAAGCGGGTCTTTCACCACCTGCACCATCAGATCCTGGCCCTGATGCACCAGCTCTGCGATATCACGCACATGGAAATTTTTCTGCTCGTCACGCGCCACACATTCGGTGTGAGGCATGATGTCTGAAGCGTGTAAGAACGCTGCTTTCTCAAGGCCGATATCCACGAATGCTGCCTGCATACCTGGCAGAACCCGGCTGATACGTCCTTTATAAATGTTGCCGGCAATCCCGCGTTTGGTCTCACGCTCAATATGGATTTCCTGCAGAATGCCACCGTCAATGTAGGCCACGCGGGTTTCAGACGGGGTGACATTGACCAGTAATTCAGCTGTCATGTTTTCTCCTAAGCTCGCGTAAGGCAGAAAATTCATTTAGCAGTTCCTGAGTTTCCACCAAAGGAAGACCCACAACTGCATAGTAACTGCCGCGAATTTCACGGACGAAACAACCGCCCTTTCCCTGAATACCATAAGCGCCCGCTTTATCCATGGGCTCACCGCTCAGAATATAGTGTGCAATGTCGTCGGAGGATAGTGAACGGAAAGTGACATCTGTCACAACCAACGTATTGAGACAATCCTGCCGGTCGGCAAACGCAATCGCGGTCATCACCTGATGCTGTCTGCCAGACAATGCATTAAGCATAACAGCGGCTTGCGCTTCGTCACGTGGCTTTTCCAACACGTTACCGTCAAGTACCACAATCGTATCTGCGCCCAGCACCGGCAGATCTTCTGCTGCTACCGCCACACCGGCCTGCGCCTTGTCTTTCGCCAGCCGCAAAACATAATCTTGCGGCGCTTCGCCGGGCTGACGTTCTTCTGCCACGTCCGTAGACAGGCGCTCGAAAGGCAACTCCAGCAACGTCAGTAATTCACGGCGGCGCGGTGACCCGGAGGCCAGATAAAGTGCGGTCATAACATCCTCATTGCACGGCAAACTGACGACGAATTTTACGCATCAGCAGGAACAGCCATGGCCACAGAACACCGTCAACCACACTACTCCAGAAAACTTCAGGCCGGAACGAAACGTTAACGACCAGGAATTCACCCCAGAACACCATCACGTCCACGGCCAGTGAAAGCACCATGACAATCAGCGCCTGTTGCCAGAGCGCCAGATTGCGGAATAACTGGAATTTGAACGCGACCAGATAGGCGGTGATAGCAAATGCCAGCGCCCGGATGCCGAGCGTCGATCCCAGGATCAAGTCCATGATGAAGCCGACAATAAAACCGGTACCCACGTTGACGCGATGCGGTAACGCCATCACCCAGTAAATCAGGATCAGCATCAGCCATGACGGCCTGAACATGTAAATTTGTTCCGGCCACGGCATGACCTGCAACAGCATGGCTATTAAGAAGGATAGCCAAATAATCCAACGCCCGTGGCTCCGGTAACTGTTCATCGTGTCGCTCCCTGAACAGCAGGGGTGCTGACAGGCGCGGTCACCGTACCGGTAGCCGGTGGCGGAACCGGTGCAGGAGGCCCCATATCACCCGGAGGTGGCAGGACTTGCGGCATCATTTGCATCAAACGTTCGTTGGCGACGCGATGTACTTCGTCAGGCGGCAGAGGATGTTCACCATTACGGTCGGAACCCCATAACAGCAGCAAATAACGCAGACGTTGCAGACCGGCGGTCGGACGCGCCTGGATCACGGTATACGCACGCTGGTTGTCCACTTTAACAGAGGACACCACACCCACCGGATAGCCTTCAGGGAAACGGCCGCCTAGACCTGACGTAACCAGCACATCGCCGACACGAATGTCGGTATTGCTTGGCAGATGCTCGAGTTGCAGGTCATCGGCGCAGCCGCTACCGGCTGCAATCACGCGGATGTCGTTACGCAGCACCTGAATCGGTAATGCGTGCGACGCATCGCAAATCAGCAATACGCGGCTGGTCAGAGCGGCAACGGCAACAACCTGACCGACAACACCTTTGTCGCTGATCACCGGTTGTCCGATATACACGCCATTGTTGCTGCCTTTGTCGATCACCACCTGATCACTGTACGGATCGTTGCTGGTCGACAGAACCTGCGTCACCATCTTGTGCTCGTCCTGACGCAACGGCGACCCTAACAGTTCGCGCAGACGGGCGTTTTCTTGTTTGTATTGGCCAAGCAGCATCAGATCGCTGTTTTTCAGCAACAGTTCCTGACGCAAAGCGCGGTTTTCGAGCTCCATCTGACCACGAGTGGCAAATGTAGAAGAGACCTGATCTAAGAATTCACGCGGGGCATTGGACAAAAAATAGAAGGGACTGACGGCAGTATCCATATAGGTGCGAATTTTAACAAACGTACCTATTTTACTGTCGGCAACAATCAGGACAATGGCCGTGAGAATAGCCAAAAAAAGTCGCAGTTGCAGGGAAGGTCCCCTGCTAAAAATTGGCTTCATAAAATATGCGAGTTCCTCGGCAACAGAAGGTTTCAGCCAGTCGAAGTAAAGACTTCCCCTGACAGAAAAGGCGGCAATCTCATGGGATAGACAAAACACCGGCAAAGCGTTTATCGCTCAGCCAGTGTTTGCGCGGATCCACATTGAACACTGCACACTTCACGTTGCAGGTTTTACCTGACGGACAACCACCTTCCCGGGCAGACTGATTTTGTTCACTACGACAAGGCTTGCTGACAACAAGCCCTGCCCAAAACCACAAGTCTTCGCTCAGATTACTCTTCGCTGAATAAGTCGCCGCCGTGCATGTCGATCATTTCTAATGCTTTACCACCGCCGCGGGCTACGCAAGTCAGCGGATCTTCTGCGACGACAACCGGAATACCGGTTTCTTCCATCAGCAGACGATCCAGGTTACGCAGTAATGCGCCACCGCCGGTCAGCACCATGCCGCGCTCGGAAATATCAGAAGCCAGTTCTGGCGGACACTGTTCCAGTGCAACCATCACCGCGCTGACGATACCGGTCAGCGGTTCCTGCAGGGCTTCCAGGATTTCGTTGGAGTTCAGCGTGAAGCCACGTGGAACACCTTCAGCCAGGTTACGGCCACGAACTTCGATTTCGTGCACTTCATCGCCAGGATAAGCAGAACCAATGCTGTGCTTAATACGTTCAGCAGTCGCTTCACCAATCAGTGAACCGTAGTTACGACGAACGTAGTTAATGATAGCTTCGTCGAAACGGTCACCACCAATACGTACAGAAGAGGAATACACCACGCCGTTAAGGGAGATCACCGCAACTTCCGTCGTACCACCACCGATATCCACCACCATTGAACCGGTCGCTTCAGATACTGGCAGGCCTGCACCGATTGCCGCAGCCATCGGTTCTTCAATCAGGAACACTTCACGCGCGCCTGCACCTTGTGCAGATTCACGGATAGCACGGCGTTCAACTTGCGTTGCACCGACTGGCACACACACCAGCACGCGCGGACTTGGGCGCATGAAGCTGTTGCTGTGAACTTGCTTGATAAAGTGTTGCAGCATTTTCTCAGTCACGAAGAAATCGGCGATAACGCCGTCTTTCATTGGACGAATGGCTGCGATATTGCCAGGAGTACGACCCAGCATCTGTTTAGCGTCGTGACCAACAGCAGCAACGCTTTTAGGTGAACCAGCACGATCCTGACGAATAGCCACTACAGATGGCTCATTCAACACGATGCCTTGTCCTTTTACATAGATAAGGGTATTGGCGGTACCCAGGTCGATGGACAAGTCGTTGGAAAACATGCCACGAAATTTCTTAAACATAACGAAAGGATAATCCTGCAAGCTGGGGGCGGAAAATAAAATCCGCCTACTTTACCAACCACGCGAAGCAGCGACAAGGCGCAAAAACGTCCTGCTTCCGTGAAAATTGTCAGCGATGTCGCCATTCACTTGTTGTTACTTTTTGAGGCTGATGGCACTGCGAAATAATTCTTTATCGCAGGCTCGGTTTACCTCGGGCAGGCACCCAGGCGAAGTAGCAACACCGCACATAAATTCTTACACTTTTACCGAAATTTTCCGCTCATCTGCGGCCTGATAATAAGCACCGGAGGCCAGGCAAGGGAGTCGGTCAAAAGCTGGCTCATTCTACGTTAAATAATCCCATAACGGTCACTTAAACATCGCGGTTATGTGAATATTTTTTACCGACCGGGTCAACAGGCTCCGGCACAGCAAATAAATCGCCCTGACCGCCGTGGATCCCGCTTTTCAGCAGGACGGCCCACTCCTCTTTTGTCCTCACTCCGGAGGCAAAAACCAGGGCCTGAGTTCCTTCACATGCACTGAGCAAACTTTGTACAAAAAGCTGGTTTTCCACCCTTTTATCAATATCGCGCACTAACCCCGGGTGAAGCTTGACTCTCTCCACCGGGAAAGTTTTCAGATAAGAGGTGCTGACGACCGACAATCCTGCCTGCGTCACGGCCAGACGACAGCCTAAACCTTGCAATAGTCTGATAGCCGGACGCAGCCGGTCGGTATGTTGACAGAGATCTGCCTCTGCAAGTTCAATCAAAATTCGATTTCGTTGGGTTCTTTCGCACTGAAGCAACGTATCGCGCAGCCAGCGAACAAACGAGCGCTGCAATAATGAATCAACCGTCAGGTGAAATGCCAACGTTTCATCCGGCCAGCGGTTAAGTAACGGAATAATCTGACTTAACATGACCCGGTCAAAGCTCTGAGACAGGCCAAACTGAACCACCAGAGGAATAAATTCTGCGGCCAGCAGTTCCTGTTCTCCGTCAAAGACGCGACGCTGCACTTCCCGGTGGTCAAGCTTGCCGCCTTTTGAGAATGACGGTTTCTGGTATAAACGCGGGCCGCCGCGCGCCAGGGTATTCTCCAGCAAAGTCCGCCAGCGCACGCTTCCCCGGCCCTTTTCCGGCACATTTTTATCGTAGATAAACCAGCTGTTACTTCCCTGGAACGCCGCGTGACGGGTGGCCTGCTCAACCATATCCATGACCTGATCCGGCGTCTGCCCGAAACGGTACGCACTAATGCCGATGTACATCAGTGCGTCGCGGTCGATCAGCGAAGACGTCGGCAACACGCCCAGCGCATTCACCAGCTGAGCCGCCATCACTTCCGCTTCTTTCAGGGTGCGATGCGGCAGCAGCACCGCAAAATCACTGTGGAAATAGCGGGCCAGTAAAGCGTCAACGTGGCGCATAACAAACGTCGATAATAAATTCACCATCGCCGAACGTAGTTCTTCAACCACCGCCTGACCGTGGGTCTCGCGCATCATATCGAAATCAGGTAAACGCAGCAGCATCACCACGCCATGCGCGCCCTTTTCTTCCAGCTGTGTGGCGAGCTGGTTATCAAAGAACAGGCGGTTGCTCAGCCCGGTTTGTGCGTCCTGCTGCGCATACGCGCGTATCAGCGTGTCCACGCGGCTACGCTGTTCACGGGCTTCGTTCAGGTCAGTCAGCAACACATCGATAGCACTGCTGGCAGAATGAGGCCATTCACCAACATCACCGGTCAGACCCTCGCGTTCTCCGCGTAAAATGCGCACTGCGCGGTCTTCCAGTTTTTCCACGCCATCGGTTTCCTGGCGCAGCCAGCGGAAACTGAGCATCAGCATGCCCAGCATCACCAGAATGGCGAGACCAATCGCAAATGTTGAGCGCAGGGAGCGGATATAAGTGCTGATCGGATCGATATAGGACATCTGCAGAGACATCGCATGGTTCTGCATCAGCGGGAAAATTGCCGTCTCGAATTCAGGGATTACGCTGTCCCAGGAACGGCGTAAATTAGGCTTTTCATGATACTCATAAACAGTGGTGTTATTGAGTTTGAGCTCAACATCCGTGATATCAAGCATGCGCATCGCCGGCGGCATCCAGCGTTCGGCTTCCGCAGGGGTATGGGTCAGAAGCGCCTGATCATAGGTCGCCGCCAGCGCCTGAAGATGTTGCTCTGTACTTTGTTTATTGAGATAGAGAAAACTGAAAGTGACGCCCAGCAACATCAACAGCATTGCCAGCGCGACTAACATCGAAATCAGTGCCGATAGTCTGGTAGTAAATCGCATCCCTGTGCCTTACTCGCTACGGTTAGGTGAACACAAACCCGTTGTCTGAGCCTGCTGCGTAAAAACGCCGCTACTATAAAACAGAAAAAGGGAGGGACTGGAGAAATTTACGAAAAAGGATTACTCGCATATTTCGTTATTTCTGCCACATCGGGCACCATTTCATTCCTTTATCAGGCCGAAAAGTGCCCTTTGCATACATTGATAGCATAGCAACGCAAAAAACAATCAATTCAGAATTCTTATGCAAATGGATAAAAATCAGCCAAAGGCGTTTTTTTTAAAATCGGGTATTTGCAGGGTTCATCTCGCAAAACCCCCAATTTCACGCCATGCTCTGTCTATAACCATAAAAATGAACCATATAAAAGAGAATGCCGGAGAATGCTATGTTCAAACCCCGCAAACTAACTGAAGCCGATGTCACACCCGAAGACATCTTCCATGACCGGCGCAAAGTATTACAGGCGCTGGGTATCAGTGCGGCGGCACTGGCCATCCCGCAAGATGCCCGGGCTGATCTGCTTTCCTGGTTTAAAGGCCATGACCGCCCGTCTGCGCCTGCGGGCAAGCCGCTGGATTTCACCAAACCTGCTGCATACCAGAATGATCTGCCGCTGACACCGGAAGATAAGGTTTCCGGTTATAACAATTTCTATGAATTCGGACTGGATAAAGCGGATCCGGCAGCGAATGCCGGGCAACTGGTCACATCGCCATGGACGTTAAAAATAGAAGGTGAAGTCGCTAAACCGATGACGCTGGATATGGACGACATTATGAAGCGTTTCCCGCTCGAGCAGCGGATCTACCGCATGCGTTGCGTCGAAGCCTGGTCAATGGTGGTGCCGTGGGTCGGATTCCAGCTCAGTGAAATACTCAAACTCGCCGAGCCGACCAGCAATGCGCGTTATGTCGCGTTTACCACCTTATATGACCCTGAACATATGCCGGGGCAAAAAGACCGTTTTATCGGCGGCGGGCTGAATTACCCGTACGTTGAAGGACTGCGTATAGATGAAGCGATGAACCCGCTGGCGATGATGACGGTCGGCGTGTATGGCAAGGCACTTCCGCCACAAAACGGCGCGCCCATCCGCCTGACCATTCCGTGGAAGTACGGCTTCAAGGGGATTAAATCCATCGTAAACATCAAATTCACCAAAGATGAGCCGCCGACCACCTGGAACCAGATTGCCTCGAATGAATACGGATTTTACGCCAATGTGAACCCGCAAGTTGATCACCCGCGCTGGTCGCAGGCGACGGAGCGATTTATCGGTTCGGGCGGATTGCTCGACGTGCAGCGTCAGCCCACCTTATTGTTCAACGGTTATGCCGAACAGGTGGCGTCGATGTATCACGGTATGGATTTGCGTAAGTTCTATTAAGGAAGGGGAAGCTTCACCTATGCGTCGTTTAAGCCCTGCAAATATTACCTGGCTGAAGGTGATCATCTATCTTTGCGCCATTTTGCCTTTTTTCTGGATTGTGCTTTCGATTAATCAGGGCTGGTTCAGCGCCGATCCCGCCAAAGATATTCAGCATTTTACCGGTAGGATGACTCTGAAATTTTTACTGGTCACTCTGCTGGTTACGCCTGTCGCACGTTACGGAAAACAGCCGCTGCTGATCCGCACCCGTCGTTTGCTGGGTTTATGGTGTTTCGCGTGGGGAACGCTGCATCTTCTCAGCTATTCCTTCCTTGAACTGGGCATCAGTAATCTTCGCCTGCTCGGCAGTGAACTGATATCACGTCCGTATCTGACGCTCGGTATCATCTGCTGGGTTCTCCTGCTGGCATTGGCCTGCACTTCTCCCATGTGGGCACAGCGCAAATTGGGGTCAAAATGGCAGAAGTTGCACAATTTCATTTATCTGATCGCGGTACTTGCGCCGATCCACTACCTTTGGTCGGTAAAAGTGTTATCCCCGCAACCCGTCATTTACGCATTACTGGCGGTGATCTTGTTGGCATTTCGTTATAAAAAATTCCGCCAGTGGCTGCGATAAGCGGTGGAACTTTTCTGTGTTCTGCCCCTCATAATTCCGGCAATCACCCTCACATTCTCCGGGCGAGGGTTGATTATCTTCGCTGATAAGACCAGTATTTAGCTGCGAATTGCCACGATATCATTATAATGCCCGACCTCATGCCGAAGAGACGGGTCGATTTGCCGCGAAATAGGTGACAAATCGGTGACATCAGGGTATTTTCTACAATCTTTGTCTAATTGCCGGAGATAGGCTCACAATGGCGCATAAGTTTGACATTTTGCTACTGAACGGTCCTAACCTGAATTTGTTAGGCACCCGTGAGCCTGAAACGTACGGACACACCACGCTCAACGATATTGTTAAAGGTTTGGAAGTTCAGGCTGCTGCTGCTGATGTAGCACTCAGCCATCTGCAATCCAACGCAGAACATGTCCTGATTGAACGCATTCATCAGGCACGCGGAAACGTCGATTTTATTCTGATCAATCCCGCGGCCTTTACCCATACCAGCGTGGCGCTGCGCGATGCATTACTGGGGGTGTCGATTCCGTTTATCGAGATTCATCTGTCGAATGTACATGCCCGCGAAGCGTTCCGGCATCATTCCTATCTTTCCGACATCGCAGTGGGCGTTATTTGCGGACTTGGCGCAGATGGCTACCACTTTGCATTACAGGCAGCGGTTAATCGCTTGTCAAAAACCCACTAATTTCTACGCAAAAAGAGTACGGAATCACACCCATGGATATTCGTAAAATTAAAAAACTGATCGAACTGGTTGAAGAATCAGGCATTTCTGAACTGGAAATTTCTGAAGGCGAAGAATCAGTACGTATCAGCCGTGCTGCACCTGCGCAGGCTTATCCAATGATGCAACAGGCTTATGCTATGCCTGTACAACAACAGCCAGGTCTGGCTGCTGCGGTCGCGCCAGCTGCTGCGCCTGCAGAAGCGGCTCCGGCTGCCATCAGCGGTCATATCGTTCGCTCACCGATGGTAGGTACCTTCTACCGTACGCCAAGCCCGGACGCTAAAGCCTTCATCGAAGTGGGTCAGAAAGTGAACGCCGGCGATACCCTGTGTATCGTTGAAGCGATGAAAATGATGAACCAAATCGAAGCAGACAAATCCGGTGTTGTTAAAGCAATTCTGGTAGAAAGCGGCCAACCGGTTGAGTTCGACGAGCCGCTGGTCGTCATCGAATAACGAGGCGTACCATGGTAGATAAAATTGTTATCGCGAACCGCGGCGAGATTGCCCTGCGTATTTTGCGTGCCTGTAAAGAAATGGGCATCAAAACCGTTGCTGTGCACTCCACTGCTGACCGTGACCTGAAACACGTGCTGCTGGCAGACGAAACCGTCTGTATCGGTCCTGCACCTTCAGTAAAAAGCTATCTGAACATCCCTGCCATTATCGCGGCGGCAGAAATCACTGGAGCGGTGGCTATTCACCCTGGCTATGGTTTCCTGTCCGAGAATGCTGATTTTGCAGAGCAGGTTGAGCGTTCTGGTTTTATCTTCATCGGCCCGAAAGCTGAAACTATCCGCCTGATGGGCGACAAAGTTTCTGCGATCCACGCGATGAAAGCGGCTGGCGTACCTTGCGTACCTGGCTCTGATGGCCCGCTGGGCGACGACATGGATCAAAACCGTGCCTTCGCTAAACGCATCGGCTATCCGGTCATCATCAAAGCTTCTGGCGGCGGCGGTGGTCGTGGTATGCGTGTTGTGCGCAGCGACAAAGACCTTGAGCAATCCATCAACATGACCCGTGCGGAAGCCAAAGCGGCTTTCAACAACGACATGGTTTACATGGAAAAATACCTGGAAAACCCACGTCACGTGGAAATTCAGGTACTGGCTGACGGCCAGGGCAATGCGGTTTATCTGGCTGAACGTGACTGCTCTATGCAGCGTCGTCACCAGAAAGTCGTGGAAGAAGCGCCAGCACCGGGCATCACTGAAGAACTGCGTCGTTTCATCGGCGAACGTTGTTCAAAAGCCTGTGTGGATATCGGCTACCGTGGCGCAGGTACTTTCGAGTTCCTGTATGAGAACGGTGAGTTCTTCTTCATCGAAATGAACACCCGTATCCAGGTTGAGCATCCGGTTACCGAGATGATCACTGGTGTGGATTTGATCAAAGAGCAGCTGCGCATTGCGTCCGGCCAGCCACTGTCGATCAAACAAAGCGAAGTGAAAGTCAAAGGCCATGCGGTGGAATGCCGCATTAACGCGGAAGACCCTAACACCTTCCTGCCAAGCCCGGGCAAAATCACGCGTTTCCACGCACCTGGCGGCTTCGGTGTTCGTTGGGAATCGCACATTTACGCAGGCTACACTGTGCCTCCGTACTACGATTCCATGATTGGTAAACTGATCACTTACGGCGAAACCCGTGAAGTGGCGATTGCCCGCATGAAAAATGCACTGGCAGAACTGATCATCGACGGCATCAAAACCAACATTGATCTGCAAATGCGCATTATGGACGACGAGAACTTCCAGCACGGTGGGACTAACATCCACTATCTGGAGAAAAAACTCGGTTTGCAGGAAAAATAATAAGACCGTACCGTCGCGTACATCTTATCAAGGCCGGATATTCCGGCCTTTTTTTCATTTATGGGGAAGTGGAAATGGATCAACGTTTCTTACAAGCCAACCGCGAAGCCCGCTGGGCGTTTGGGCTGACGATTGCCTATCTGCTGGCATGGAGTTTTGCCGCTTATATTCCTGACGATAAACAGGGCATCACCGGCCTGCCGCACTGGTTTGAAATGGCCTGTCTGCTGGTACCGCTGATATTCGTTCTTTTAAGCTGGCTGATGGTTCGCGTGATTTATCGCGATATTCCGCTGGAGGATCATCATGCAGACTGAAGTCTTGTTGCCACTGATTGCCTATCTGCTGCTGGTATTCGGGCTGTCTGTGTATGCCTACACGCGTCGCGAACAGGGCAACTTCCTCACCGAGTATTTCCTCGGTAACCGCTCGATGGGCGGCTTCGTACTGGCCATGACTCTTACCGCTACCTACATCAGCGCCAGTTCGTTTATCGGCGGTCCCGGTGCTGCATACAAGTTTGGCCTTGGCTGGGTGTTGCTGGCGATGATCCAGCTGCCTGCTGTCTGGCTTTCACTGGGCGTGCTGGGCAAAAAATTCGCCATTCTGGCGCGCCGCTATAACGCAGTTACCCTGAATGACATGCTGTTTGCGCGCTACCAGAGCCGCCTGCTGGTCTGGCTGGCAAGTCTGAGCCTGCTGGTGGCATTTCTGGGTGCGATGACCGTGCAGTTCATCGGTGGTGCGCGTCTGCTGGAAACCGCCGCCGGTATCCCTTACGACACCGGTCTGCTGATTTTCGGCATCAGTATCGCGCTGTATACCGCGTTTGGTGGCTTTCGTGCCAGCGTGCTCAATGATGCCATGCAGGGTCTGGTGATGCTTCTGGGCACCATTTTGCTGCTGGTAGCGGTGATCCATGCCGCCGGAGGGCTGCACAGTGCCGTTGATAAACTTCAGCAAATCGACCCGAAACTGGTTTCCGTTCATGGCGGAGATGACGTGCTGTCGCTGCCGTTCATGGCCTCGTTCTGGATTTTAGTGTGCTTTGGCGTGATTGGCCTGCCGCACACTGCCGTGCGTTGTATCTCATACAAAGACAGCAAAGCCGTGCACCGCGGCATTGTGCTGGGCACGATTGTGGTCGCCGTACTGATGTTCGGTATGCATCTGGCTGGCGCACTCGGGCGCGCGGTTTTACCTGATCTTAAAATTCCCGATCAGGTGATCCCGACGCTGATGATCACCGTGCTGCCACCTTACGCCGCCGGGATTTTCCTGGCCGCACCGATGGCTGCCATTATGTCGACCATCAACGCACAGCTTTTACAGTCATCAGCGACTATCGTTAAAGACTTATACCTCGGCATTAAACCGGAGCAGTTAACCAACGAGCGTAAGCTGAAGCGGTTCTCGAGCTGGGCGACCTTTGTGCTGGGATTGCTGGTATTACTGGCCGCATGGCGTCCGCCGGAAATGATTATCTGGCTGAACCTGCTGGCGTTTGGCGGGCTGGAGGCAGTGTTCCTGTGGCCGCTGGTGCTCGGTTTGTACTGGGAGCGCGCCAATGCTGCCGGGGCGCTGAGCTCAATGATTGTTGGCGCAGTTTGTTATACCCTGCTTGCCAGTATCGACCTGCACATCGCCGGTCTGCATCCGATTGTGCCGTCGCTGTTGCTGAGCCTGCTGGCATTTTATGTCGGCAATAAGTTTGGTAAACAGCCACGCGAAACCGTACTCAAGCCGTCCTGACCGGGCGGCACTGATTTTACAGATTGTTAAGAAGAGAATGGCTATGCCTTGGATCCAACTGAAAATTAATACCACCGGTAACGACGCGGAAACGCTGAGCGACGCGCTTATCGAAAGTGGCGCCGTGTCCGTGACTTTCCAGGATACCCACGATAATCCGGTCTTCGAACCGCTGCCGGGCGAAACCCTGCTGTGGGGCGATACCGACGCTATCGGCCTGTACGATGCGGAAACCGACATGGAAGAAGTGGTCGCCATGCTGGAAAACGAACCGCTGCTGGGCAAAGGTTTCGTGCACAAAATCGAACAGCTGGAAGATAAAGACTGGGAACGCGAATGGATGGATAACTTCCACCCGATGCGTTTTGGCGAGCGTCTGTGGATTTGCCCAAGCTGGCGCGATGTGCCGGATCCGAATGCTGTCAACGTGATGCTCGATCCGGGCCTGGCATTTGGCACCGGCACCCATCCGACCACCGCGATGTGTCTGCAATGGCTCGACAGTCTGGATCTGACCGATAAAACGGTGATCGACTTCGGCTGCGGGTCGGGCATTCTGGCGATCGCTGCGCTGAAACTCGGTGCAAAACACGTCGTCGGGATCGACATCGATCCACAGGCGATTCAGGCCAGCCGGGATAACGCCGAGCGTAACGGCGTTTCAGAGCGTCTGTCGTTGTACCTGCCGAAAGACCAGCCAGAGAACCTGTCAGCCGACGTGGTCGTCGCTAATATCCTTGCAGGCCCTCTGCGCGAACTGGCACCGCTTATCAGCGTGCTGCCGGTTGCAGGCGGTCATCTGGGGCTTTCCGGCGTTCTGGCCAGCCAGGCGCAAAGCGTGGCGGATGCCTACAAAGATAAATTTGAACTGGATGCGGTGGCCGAGAAAGAAGAATGGTGCCGCATTACCGGCGTCAAAAAAGCCTGATAGCTGTCACCCGCTCTTTCTTTTTGTGCATAAAGAGCGGGTTTTCCCCCATAAACCTCTTCTGAACTTTTCTTATATTTATCCTGCCGCACCAAACCCTTACACTTCGCATGGTATTTATTACTCAACGAACGAAAGGGATATCTTTTGAAAGGAAAATTGCTGTTTATTGCACTTGCTGCATTTTCAGTGTCTGCGGCTGCGACAGATGCGCCACACTGGTCCTATGACGGCGATGCCGCCCCGCAAAATTGGTCTAAACTCAGCCCGGATTTCCATCTGTGCGAACAGGGCAAAGCACAGTCGCCTATCGATATCAAAGAAGCGTTACCGGTGCATCCCCGCCCGCTTAAACTCAGCTATCAGTTACCGCCGGTGAGTGTCATTAATAACGGCCATAGCGTGCAGGTCAATGTTCAGCAGGGTGATTTTGCCACGCTGGACGGGGATAAATTCGTCCTTCAGCAGTTCCACTTCCATTCCCCGAGCGAAAACACTCTCAACGGTAAATCCTTCCCGATGGAAGCGCACTTTGTGCATATGGATGCTGAGGGTGAAGTTGCGGTGATTGCGGTGATGTTCGAGACCGGTAAGGCCAATCCGGAACTGGAAAAGATCTGGCAACAGATGCCAGAAAAAGCGGGCGAATCAGTCATGCTGAAAGAGAAAGTCAGTCTTGATGGCCTGCTGCCTAAAGATCTCACCCATTACCGCTTCAGCGGATCGCTGACCACCCCGCCGTGCACTGAAGGCGTTCGCTGGCTGGTCGTGAAACAGCCTCAGACGCTGTCTGAAGCGCAACTGGAAAAATTCCAGCATGTTATGCATCATGCAAATAACCGTCCTGTGCAGGGTCTGCATGGCCGCGTGGTGGTCGACGAATAATCTAGCCTGAACCCTGAGACGCAGACAGGGCTTCTGCGTCTCTTACTGTTGCCTTTCTTAGTTTCTGAAAATCAGTCACTTTTTGACCAAAAGACGATCTGCGTCACGGATTTTTGTGGTGATTGCTGCTTAAAACGTCAAATCTGCCCTTAGATTCAACTGATATAACAGGATGTTTCAGAGAGATATTAGGAATTTGCATAAGCGCACAATTTGACCTTCGTCACATAACTCAATGTAAAACCAAGACAAAAAATCTAATTGCTCTGAATTTCACCATTGGCAAGGTATTTTCTTATCCAATTGCTCAAAGTTTGGCCTTTCATATCGCAACGAAAATGCGTAATATACGCGCCCTTGCGGACATCAGTATGGTCATTCCTAGTTCATGCGCATCGGACACCACCAGCTTACAAATTGCCTGATTGCGGCCCCGATGGCCGGTATCACTGACCGACCATTTCGTGCCTTATGTCATGCGATGGGGGCTGGAATGGCAGTATCTGAAATGCTCTCCTCCAATCCGGAGGTGTGGCGGACGGATAAGTCACGTTTGCGCATGGTACATAACGATGAACCGGGGATCCGCGCCGTGCAAATTGCCGGTTGTGACCCCGAAGATATGGCGGCTGCTGCACGAATTAACGTGGAAAGCGGTGCGCAAATCATTGATATCAATATGGGCTGCCCGGCCAAGAAAGTGAACCGCAAACTGGCAGGTTCTGCATTATTGCAGTATCCGGATTTGGTCAAACAAATCCTCACTACCGTAGTGAATGCGGTAGATGTGCCAGTCACGTTGAAAATTCGTACTGGTTGGGCACCGGAACACCGTAACTGTGTACAAATTGCCCAATTGGCTGAAGACTGTGGAATTCAGGCCCTGACTATTCATGGCCGAACCCGTGCCTGTCTCTTCAATGGAGAAGCAGAGTACGACAGTATTCGGACAGTTAAGCAGAGTGTTTCCATTCCGATTATCGCGAATGGCGACATAACTGACCCGCATAAAGCCAGAGCGGTGCTCGACTACACCGGAGCTGATGCTCTGATGATAGGACGTGCCGCTCAGGGGAGACCCTGGATCTTCCGGGAAATCCAGCATTATCTGGACACAGGGGAGCTGTTACCTCCACCGCCTATGGGTGAGGTTCAGCGCTTGTTACTAGGGCACGTACGGGAATTGCACGACTTTTACGGTCAAGGCAAGGGATTTCGTATCGCTCGTAAGCATGTTTCCTGGTATCTCCAGGAGCATGCCCCAAATGACCAGTTTCGGCGCTCCTTCAACGCCATAGAGGATGCCAGCGAACAGCTGGAGGCGTTGGAAGCATATTTCGAAAATCTTGCGTAACAAAAAAGAGCTGACAGAACTATGTTCGAACAACGCGTGAATTCTGACGTACTGACCGTTTCTACCGTTAATTCTCAGGATCAGGTAACCCAAAAACCCCTGCGTGACTCGGTAAAACAAGCACTTAAGGGCTATTTTGCTCAATTGAATGGTCAGGACGTGAATGACCTGTATGAGTTGGTATTGGCTGAAGTTGAACAGCCACTGTTAGACATGGTGATGCAGTATACCCGTGGCAACCAGACTCGTGCGGCCCTGATGATGGGTATCAACCGCGGTACGCTGCGTAAGAAATTGAAAAAATACGGCATGAACTGATACTAATCAGTCGATGTCTTAAAAAGGCGCTTTTCCGCAAGGGGAGCGCCTTTTTGTTTTCTGTTTTTTATATTTACGGATTCTTTAGCAGCAAACCTTTAGCCCAAAATTTGCGCAAAACCTAACCCAGATCAACCCAAATGAGAATAATTCTCCCCTGCATTTCGCGATAAAGCACTACCTTATACAGACAATAAAAACGTCTCCGGGAGTCACACTGATGAAGCCACTTTATCTACGTTTTACCGCGGCAATGAATAAACCTGATCTGGCTATTTTACTGCTGCGTATCACTTACGGTCTGCTGATTTTTCATGGCTGGCATAAGCTGCATGACGGACTGGGCGGTATACAGGGGATGCTGGCAGGTTATGGTATTCCGGCGTTTGTCGCCTACGGCGTAATTATCGGTGAGGTCATCGCCCCGATCATGATGATATTGGGTATCTTCACCCGTCTCGCCGCTCTGTCTGCTGCAGCGACGATGGTCGTGGCCTGGCTGATGGTCGGTATCCACCATACGTTTGCATTGTCACCGGTGGGTGCCTGGGCCATTGAAGACATCGTGTATTACTTCATGGCAGCCATAGTGATCGCGCTGTACGGTAGCGGGCGTTATTCCATTATGAGCAACCCGCTCTACCGCTGATATTCCTTTTTAGCATGTCTGATCCGTCAGGCATGCTGATACCGCATATCGACCATTTTATTTTCCAAAAGCTAATATCTTCTTTACGTAGCGTTTTCGTTTGTCTGTCCAAAAGTAGACGTAAAAAAATGGTAAAGAGTCCGTTTATCGGACAATTTCCCCCTCCGGTTAGATCAAGCAGCATGTTATACTCTGTGCAAGAGTCGTATTCGCTCGCTCAACGCCTACGGACAGCCCTTCAGCTTCGCGATCCCGCCTTTTAAAAGTGTCTTCTTAGAGTAAAAATTGCGTCAACTTGTGTCTTTTCAAAAACGTTTGCCAGCACATGCTGTCCCACTCTATGTCAGACAATCCGTATCGCGAATGAGCCAACTCCTTACGCGTTACCCCGGTTTTTTATGCAGATGATTAGGCTTTTATGACTTCTCCTCGCTTTCGTGCTTCATTTTTACATCCACGTTACTGGCTGACCTGGTTTGGCCTGGGCGTACTGTTCCTGCTGGTTCAGCTGCCTTATCCGGTGTTAAACCGTCTGGGTATCTGGCTTGGCCGAACGTCGATGCGTTTCCTGAAACGCCGCGTGTCAATAACGCGCCGTAACCTGCAATTGTGCTTCCCGGATCTGCCTTCTGATCAGGTTGAAGCCCGCATTGTCAGCAATTTTGAATCCCTCGGTATGGGCTTACTGGAAACCGGCATGGCCTGGTTCTGGTCGGATGCCCGTGTGAAACGCTGGTTTGACGTCAGCGGCCTGCACAACCTGAAAAAGGCGCAGGAAAACAAAAAAGGCGTACTGGTGATTGGCGTGCATTTCATGTCACTGGAACTGGGCGGGCGTGCGATGGGCTTATGTCAGCCGATGATGGCGATGTACCGTCCGCACAACAATAAAGCGATGGAATTTGTGCAGACCTGGGGCCGTATGCGGTCTAACAAGGCGATGCTCGATCGCAAAGATTTACGCGGTATGGTTCACGCTCTGAAAAAAGGCGAAGCGGTCTGGTTTGCGCCGGATCAGGACTACGGCCCGCGCGGCAGCGTCTTTGCGCCCCTGTTTGCCGTCGATCAGGCAGCAACGACCAGCGGCACCTTCATGCTGGCGCGTCTGGCGAAACCGGCGCTGGTCACCGTAGTACTGGTGCGCAAAGCCTTAGGTAAAGGCTATGAGCTGGTGATCCAACCTGAGTTGCAGGATTACCCGATCGATGACGAAATGGCGGCTGCGGCTTACATGAATCACGTTATCGAGAAAGAGATTATGCGTGCGCCCGATCAGTATCTCTGGTTGCACCGCCGCTTTAAAACCCGTCCGGCAGGAACGCCCTCTCTTTATAGATAAGTGCTTTATAGCTAAGTGCCAGACGTGATAAAACGGAAGCCCGATGCAATGCGTCGGGCTTTTTCATTGAACAGCATCCATAAGAGATTTGTAATTTTCATGGCTAAAAAACCTGACGCGACACCTTCCATCTTTGACCATCTCAAAGAGGAAGACAGCTTTGACCTCTGGGGACGCTCCGGCCTCAGCACTGCACTGAACAAAGCCAAACCTAAAGCGCTGGATAACGAGCAGATTGCCGCCGCACGTAAAATGATCCAAGGCGGTAAAGATCAGGCCAAATAACACGTCTGTCTTTCTCTGTTGCACTGATAACGACTCTGCCGTAAATCCCGTTATGTCTGAATATCTCTCAGGCCATCCGGTCTGAGAGATTTACTCATCGTTTTGCCTCATTTTTTTACCCAATATGACACCGCATTTCACTTCCCTTCAAAGACCGCGATCTGCACTCCAATATTGAAATAATCCGCTCCCTTTTAAAGCAGCCACATTGACCGCGCACCGAAACAGGGCAATAAATTTTATACACCTCATCAATGTTACTGAGCAATTCCTCTACGCGACTTGATTGATGGGGTGTTTTCGATGTTGGCACTCCCTTTGCAAAGACAGGTGCAGAGGGCGTTGCCCCATAAACAGACAGGGTGCTCCGGCACTCACACAATAATAATTTTCAATTTTGTCTCACAGGACGCTTAATGAAAAAAATATTGCTCTCAACGCTGATTGCCGCAGCAAGCTTCGTGACACTGGCTGGTCAGGCTCACGCAGGTACCACTCTGGATGCAGTTAAAAAGAAAGGATTTGTTCAATGCGGTATCAGCGATGGCCTGCCAGGCTTCTCTTACGCTGACTCCAAAGGCAAATTCACCGGTATCGACGTTGACCTCTGCCGCGCAGTGGCTGCCGCCGTGTTTGGTGATGCTGAGAAAGTGAAATACACCCCGCTGACCGCAAAAGAGCGTTTCACCGCGCTGCAGTCTGGAGAAGTGGACATCCTGTCACGTAATACTACCTGGACCTCTTCCCGCGATGCGGGCATGGGCATGATTTTCGCCGGCGTAAACTACTACGACGGTATCGGCTTCCTGACTCACCAGAAAGCTGGCCTGAAAAGCGCCAAAGAACTTGATGGCGCCACCGTCTGTCTGCAGGCCGGTACGGATACCGAGCTGAACGTAGCTGACTACTTCAAAGCCAACAAAATGACTTACACCCCGGTCACCTTCGACCGTTCAGACGAAAGCGCCAAAGCGCTGGACTCAGGCCGTTGTGACACCCTGGCCTCTGACCAGTCTCAGCTGTACGCACTGCGTATCAAACTGGGCAAGCCGGATGACTTCATCGTTCTGCCAGAAGTCATTTCTAAAGAACCTCTGGGTCCGGTCGTTCGCCGTGGTGACGAAGACTGGCTGGCTATCGTGCGCTGGTCACTGTTCGCGATGCTGAACGCCGAAGAAATGGGCGTGACGTCTGCCAACGTCGATCAGCTGGCGGCAAACCCGACCACGCCTGACATGAGCAACCTGCTGGGCAAAACCGGCACTTACGGCGCTGATCTGAAAGTGCCTAATGACTGGGTGGTTAAAATCGTTAAACAGGTCGGCAACTACGGCGAAAGCTTCGAACGTAACGTCGGTCAGGGCAGCGAGTTGAAAATCAAACGTGGTCAGAACGCATTGTGGAATAAAGGCGGGATCCAGTACGCCCCACCAGTCCGTTGATCCCGTTTTTTAAATAAGATTTGTTTAAGAAATTGCATACAAAATCCCCAAAGTAATTGGCGTTGCAGCAAGGCAGCAAACGAGTGAATCCCGAGGAGCTTACTCAGGTAAGTGATTCGGGTGAGCACGTGCAGCCAACGCAGCTGCGGCGTCAAGTACGACGGGGATTTCGAGGTCATTACTATGTCGCAACGCCCAACCGTAAAGGCGTCGTTCTCGCTGACCAACCCAGCGGTACGGGCCTGGATTTACCAAATTTTCGCGGTGGTGTTGCTGGTAGCCTGTCTGGGTTACCTGCTCCACAACACCATTACCAATCTGACTACACGAGGGATCACCTCGGGATTTGCGTTTCTTGAAAAGGGTGCCGGTTTCGGCATTGTTCAGCATCTTATCGACTACCAGGAAGGCGACACGTACGCCCGCGTATTTGTTATCGGTCTGCTGAATACGCTGCTGGTTTCCGCGCTGTGTATCGTTTTTGCTTCCATCCTCGGGTTCATTATCGGCTTAGGACGCCTTTCCGATAACTGGCTGATCCGTAAAGTCTCGACGGTCTATATCGAGACGTTCCGTAACATTCCACCGCTGCTGCAAATCTTCTTCTGGTACTTCGCCGTACTGCGCAACCTGCCGGGCCCGCGTCAGAGCCTGAATGCTTTTGACCTGGCTTTCGTGAGTAACCGCGGCCTGTATCTGCCGTCGCCGGAACTGGCGCCGGGCAGTCTGGCGGGATTTATCGCCCTGCTGCTGGCGATTTTTGGCATCGTCGCGCTGCAACGCTACAACCACTTCCGCCAGATCCATACCGGACGCGTCTGGCATATCTGGCCATGGGCGATTGTTATGCTGGTTGTGTTTCCGGCGCTGGCGCACCTGATTTTCGGGCCTGCCCTGCACTGGGATGTGCCTGCGCTGCGCGGTTTTAACTTCCGCGGCGGCATGGTTTTGATCCCGGAACTGGCGGCGTTAACGCTGGCGTTATCGGTGTATACCTCGACGTTTATCGCCGAAGTGATCCGCTCCGGTATTCAGTCTGTTTCGCACGGCCAGCACGAAGCCGCCCGTTCGCTCGGTCTGCCGAATCCGGTCACGCTGCGACAAGTGATTTTGCCGCAGGCGATGCGGGTGATCATCCCCCCGCTGACCAGCCAGTATCTGAACATCGTGAAAAACTCCTCTCTGGCCGCCGCTATCGGTTATCCGGATATGGTGTCGCTGTTCGCCGGTACGGTGCTCAACCAGACCGGTCAGGCGATTGAAACCATTGCTATCACCATGTCGGTTTACCTGATCATCAGTCTGGTGATTTCGTTCCTGATGAATATTTACAACCGGCGTATCGCGCTGGTCGAGCGTTAAGGGAAACCCATGACGATGACAACACTTCCTCCCGGAGTCAGAGCCGTGAAACCCGGAACGCCATTCGGTACCGCCGTGCTCTGGGCGCGTAAAAACCTGTTCTCCAGCTGGTTCAACAGTTTGCTGACGCTGTTTTGTTTATGGCTGATGTGGCTGGTGATCCCTCCGCTGCTGAACTGGGTGATTTTCCAGGCTAACTGGGTCGGCACAGCGCGAACTGACTGCACCAAAGCCGGTGCCTGCTGGGTGTTTATCCACGCGCGTTTCGGCCAGTTTATGTATGGCTTATACCCGTTTGATCAGCGCTGGCGCATCAACGTCACGCTGATTGTCGGCCTGCTGACCCTTGCGCCGATCTTTTTCAAAGCCACGCCACACCGCGGACGTTATATCGCCTGCTGGATGGTGCTGTTCCCGATTTTCACCTGGTTCATGTTGTATGGCGGATTCTTTGGTCTGAGCCGCGTCGAGACCCGCCAGTGGGGCGGCCTGACGCTGACGCTGATTATCGCCGCTGTCGGTATCGCCGGGGCATTGCCGCTGGGAATTATGCTCGCGCTGGCACGTCGTTCACGTCTGCCCATCGTGCGTATTCTGTCGGTGGTTTTCATTGAGTTCTGGCGTGGTGTGCCACTGATCACCGTACTGTTTATGTCCTCGGTGATGCTGCCGCTGTTTATGACCGAAGGGACGAGCATCGACAAACTGGTGCGCGCGCTGGTGGGTGTGGTGCTGTTCCAGTCGGCGTACGTCGCGGAAGTGGTGCGCGGCGGGCTACAGGCGCTGCCGAAAGGCCAGACTGAAGCCGCCGAATCACTGGCGCTGGGTTACTGGAAAACGCAGGGATTAGTCATTCTGCCGCAGGCGCTGAAAATGGTGATACCGGGTCTGGTGAACACCATCATCGCGCTGTTCAAAGATACCAGTCTGGTGATCATCATCGGCCTGTTTGACCTGTTCAGCAGCGTACAGCAAGCCACCGTCGATCCGGAATGGCTGGGCATGTCGACCGAAGGCTACGTCTTCGCCGCCGCCGTTTACTGGATTTTCTGTTTTAGCATGTCGCGTTATAGCCAGCATCTGGAAAGACGCTTTCACACCGGACGTTCCGCACACTGAGGTAAACCATGAGCGACCATCAAGTCACTGAAAACCAAAATATGATGATCACGCTGGAAAACGTGAATAAGTGGTACGGACAATTCCACGTATTGAAAGACATTAATCTGAGCGTCAAACCGCGCGAACGCATCGTCCTTTGCGGCCCTTCCGGTTCAGGGAAATCAACGACCATTCGTTGCATTAACCATCTGGAAGAGCACCAGCAAGGGCGCATCGTGGTGGACGGCACTGAACTGAATGATGATCTGCGCAATATCGAACGCGTACGTACCGAAGTGGGCATGGTGTTCCAG
>NZ_JYDG01000084.1:0-1238 GCF_003263545.1 Rahnella sp. AN3-3W3 | reverse complement strand
TGTATGAATAGACCCGGGTTTCGTAGACACTTTTTTGCCTCATAATGGAGGCCTAATGAAGGAGTGTTTATGTCAGTCAAAACGTTCACAGAAGAATTCAAAATTGAAGCCGTAAAACAGATCACTGAGCAGGGGTACCCTGTGTCTGAGGTCTCCTCTCGACTTGGTGTATCCACTAATAGTCTTTACGCCTGGGTTAAGCGCTACCAGAAGCCCGAGCCGCAGCGTAAGCAGGACGATGCACTTCAGCATGAAGTAAAGCGCCTCAGGCAAGAACTTAAGCGAGTAACTGAAGAGCGGGATATCTTAAAAAAGGCCGCCGCGTACTTTGCAAGAACGTCAGGCTGAAGTACGCCTTCATTAAAAAAATGTCGTCCTTTTATGCTGTACGCAGATTATGCCTGGTTCTTGGCCTCCATCACAGCGGTTATTACCAGTGGCTAAAGCGGCCTAAATCTTTGCGTACCCGGCAAGATGAACGGCAAACAGGCTTGATTAAACAACTGTGGCTTGAAAGCGGTACGGTTTACGGCTATCGAAAAATCTGGCTCGATATGAAAGATCTGGGTGAATGCGTCGGACGTAACAGGATCGCGCGCCTGATGAGGCTCGCTGAACTAGCATCTCAGACTGGATACCGAAAACGACGCTATTACGATGGCGGAAAGCCTTCTTTTGCCAGTCCAAATTACCTTGAACGCCAGTTCGTTGTCCCAACCCCAAATACGCATTGGGTGAGTGACATGACTTATATAAGGACGCATGAGGGTTGGCTGTATCTGGCTGTTGTTCTTGATCTCTTCTCACGCAGGGTTATCGGCTGGAGCATGGGCGGACGAATGACCGCTGAGTTAGTAATGGATGCATTATTGATGGCGGTATGGCGACGTAAACCAACGGCAGAAGTATTAATCCATTCAGATCAGGGCTCTCAATATACGAGCGAAAGATGTCAGCATTTTATGACAGCTCACAATTTAAAAAGCAGTATGAGTCGTCGGGGTAATTGCCATGACAACGCAGTGGCAGAAAGCTTTTTTCAGTTGCTAAAACGGGAACGCATAAAGAAACGGATCTATAAAAATAGGGAAGAAGCGAAGGCGGATATCTTCGATTATGTCGAGATGTTTTATAATGCTAAACGCCGCCACAGTGCCTGTGAGGATCAACCCCCTGCAGCTTATGAAAGTGCCTGGTTCATGAGGCACGGAACAGTCTAGGAAACTAGGGTCTATTCA
>NZ_JYDG01000083.1:0-10091 GCF_003263545.1 Rahnella sp. AN3-3W3 | reverse complement strand
AAATACGTTATTCCAGTGATCGTTATAATATGGGCTTCCAGCTTTTCGGTTCGGTTTGCGAGCCGGGCACAAATAAAGTCGTTACCCGCTTTCTGATAGCTAAAGAGCGCAGCTCACAAGAAATGCTGTGCCAGATCTGGAGTTATCTCTCTGTCTATATGCAGCATGACTCGGTCACAGCAGATCCGGTAGAAACCGGCCGGTCTGACGACTGGCGCCCGCGCAAGGCAGACCGCTGGCCAGACGATATGGAACGGGAGTCAACAACGGCACCTTAAAGCGCCCTGCAACCTACGCAAGATGGATAACTAAATCTAAAAGGATTGCCCTCGAATGCCTCTGTTTACCATTGACGAACCTCAACCGAGACTTAATCCACCTGTCAAGAACTGGCGGGAAGATATGCCGGAGAATCATGAGCCACAACTGGTGCCCCCTAAGCTACGCTGGCTGACAGCACTGAATGATACATTTATAGAAGTGCCTCGCTACAGCACAGAAGTCTCATGGGTAGGAGTATTTCTTAGTGGCATTATGTCTTCCATTCTTGCTATCGGTTTTGGCGTTTTTGGTTTATTCATGCAAGAGGGTGTTGATGGCTATTGGATGATAGTCATGGGAGCGACGGGAGCATTTGGTTTATTTACTCTCGCTTTTTTTGCTCTGAAAGTTTACTTTGTTCAACCACGCGTCCAGCCCCTACGCCTCAACCGTAAACACCAAAGAATCTATATTTACGAATATAACCGTTCGCGTTTACCCTGGCTAAAATGGCCAACCACCATCCGGTCATATGACTGGGCGGATGTTCGCGGCGAAATACGTTATTCCAGTGATCGTTATAATATGGGCTTCCAGCTTTTCGGTTCGGTTTGCGAGCCGGGCACAAATAAAGTCGTTACCCGCTTTCTGATTGCTAAAGAGCGCAGCTCACAGGAAATGCTGTGCCAGATTTGGAGTTATCTTTCGGTTTATATGCAGCATGACTCGGTCACAGCAGATCCGGTAGAAACCGGCCGGCCTGACGACTGGTGCCCGCGCAAGGCAGACCGCTGGCCAGACGATATGGAACGGGAGTCAACAACGGCACCTTAAAGCGCCCTGTAACTTTCGCAAGATGGAAAAGCTAAACCTTAAAGGATTGCCCTCGAATGCCTCTGTTTACCATGGAAGAACCACAGCCGAAACTCACTACACCCATTAAAAACTGGCGTGAAGACATGCCGAATAACCACGAACCGCAATTGGTGCCCCCTCAGCTACGCTGGTTAACGATGCTTAACGATATCTTTCTGGAGGTACCCCTTTACAGTACGATAGTTTGGGGAGGAATGCTTGCAAGTGCAGTTTTAATGTTCATTCTTGGGGTTGTCGTTGGGGCTTTTGGTTTTGTCATTCAGGGCGGCTACGATGATTATGCGATGACCGCAATAGGATTGGGTGGAGCATTTATATTCTTTTGCTTAATGCTTTTTTGCCTGAAAATGTATTTCGTCCAGCCTCGAGACCAGCCCATTCGCCTGAATCGCAAACGCCAAAAAATTTATATATTTGAGTACAAACATACGTTCTTACCCTGGCGTAAATGGACCACCACTATCAGGTCATACAACTGGGCGGATGTTCGCGGCGAAATCCGTTATTCCAGCGCACGTTATGATTCCGGGTATCAGCTTTTCGGTTCAGTCTGTGAACCCGGCACTAACAAAGTCGTTACCCGCTTTTTGATTGCAAAAGAGCGCAGCTCACAGGAAATGCTGTGCCAGATCTGGAGTTATCTCTCTGTCTATATGCAGCATGACTCGGTCACAGCAGATCCGGTAGAAACCGGCCGGCCTGACGACTGGCGCCCACGCAAGGCAGACCGTTGGCCGGAAGATATGGAACGGGAGTCAACAACGGCACCTTAAAGCGCCCTGTAACTTTCGCAAGATGGAAAAGCTAAACCTTAAAGGATTGTTTCCAAATGCCTCTATTTACCATGGACGAACCTCAACCGAGACTTAATCCGCCCATTAAAAACTGGCGGGAAGATATGCCGGAGAATCACGAACCTCAGCTGGTACCACCGCAGCTACGTTGGTTGACGACGATGAACGATACCTATCTGGAAGTCCCTCGTTACAGCGCTGAAGTCTCCTGGGGAGGGGTGCTTGCATGGGCAATTTTAATGTCGATTATTGGCATTGGTGTTGGGGTTTCTGGTTTTGCCATACAACATGGCCACACTGGTCATGGGATGATAATTATAGGATTGGGAGGGACATTTGTTTTTTTTGCTATGGCCAGCTTTGGCTTGAGAATGTACTTAGCCCAGCCCCGAGACCAACCCATTCGCCTGAATCGGAAACGGCAAAAAATTTATATCTTCGACTACAAACGTGCGCAACTCCCATGGATGAAATGGCCAACAACCATCCGCTCTTACGATTGGGGCAATGTTCATGGCGAAATTTGCTATTCCTATGCAAGGTTAGACTCGGGGTATCAGCTTTTCGGTTCGGTTTGCGAGCCGGGCACAAATAAAGTCGTTACCCGCTTTCTGATTGCTAAAGAGCGCAGCTCACAGGAAATGCTGTGCCAGATCTGGAGTTATCTCTCTGTTTATATGCAGCATGACTCAGTCACAGCAGATCCGGTAGAAACCGGCCGGCCTGACGACTGGTGCCCACGCAAGGCAGACCGCTGGCCGGAAGATATGGAGCGGGAATCGACCACCGCACCTTAAAACGGTTTGCATCGGCAACTGACTTTCTTCTCTCAGAATTTTTTCTGCTCAAATCGAAACGTAGAACTGTGCCGTCTTATTATAAATTAAAAATGTTTTTGTTTATCTAAAGGAATTTTAAATGAAAAGAATTAGCTTAATGCTTTGGATTGGTTTGCTCATTAATATACTCATTACATGTATTGCATGGTTTAATTTATCTGAAACAGCAGGCGGGTACGATTATAACAATTCACACCTGGTGTGGTCTATTGTACTCCCGTTATTTATTGTTGCGTTGGCCATGCAAATTGCAAGTATTGGCTTGTTATTTCTGGCACCAAAAGCGGGGCGAATTATCGCAGGCATTGGCGCATTTTTCATGCTCCCCATTGGCATGGTGTTTTTCATTGGATATATGTCAAGTTACGAAAAAAAATCTAACCAGGGTATGACTGTATTCTCATCACCTGAAGAAGAAAACAATATAAACACTGAGGGGAAAACAGGTTTAAATACACCTGCAGAAGGAAGTACGGAAGAAAACACAGAGATGAATGAAAGTGTGAAACTATACTTCAAAACAACGCCATTTTTTATTAATGGCGTAGTGTTTATTGTCCTCGGAGGGGTGATAATGGTCATGGGCCTAGGGACCGGTAGTATTTTGGTAGGAGCCGGCGTGCTGGCTTTGGTTAATGGTTTCCGCCTGAACAATCGGGTAGTTATTGGGTTATCAAAAAATGAGTTAATAATTACACCTGGGCTATATTCCGAAACCTACCGGGTCCCATATAATAATGTCAAAGTCACGCATATGGATAACCGTCTTTTTAAGTTACACATACAAACACCTGACGTGGATAAAGTCTGTACTCTGCGTAAGGCCTGGCTTGAGGGGGAGCGTGACTATGTTTCGTCAGCCATGGCAAATATTTTGTCTAACCTGACTGAATCTCACGCCGCTTAAATAATAAATCATGGTGATTTCTATATTGCCTCAAAATAAACTCTGAGGCGAAAAACGAACAAGAGCAGAGAAATATAGTAACCTGTAACTCATTACCTGCCTCTGTCATTTAACCCCCCTGAGCTCTCTAATACAAGAAAAACGCTATGGCCGTAGATTTAAAAAACATCCCTGACACCTGCATCAGACCGATCCCACCTCGCCTGTCGCGCTGGATAGTTTTTCTTATTTTTCTAATTGGCCTAAGCATTGTTTATTCCAGGCTGGTGACAGGAGAAAATAATGTATTAGTGTCCGTGGGCATTCCTGGAATTATTACGGGATGCTTATATTTTTCGTCTTATTTGATTTATCTACTTAAGCAAATATTTGCCAGCGCCTACGATAAAGAAAGAGAAAATACTATTATTCAGGAAGTTCGCCGGGGTCGTCGTGCATTACAAATATTAGCAGCCGAGTGCTGTACCGCACACTCGGAGGCAGAGACACCCCTGGCTTCTGTATCGGCCAATTTGCTGCGTAATGACAATGTACTCTTTACCCAGCGTTCCTGGCGCGATGAGGAGAATATTCGTCTGAGCCAGTTAGCCCGAATAGCGGGTTTATCCGATGAAAAACACCTTGAAATGTTATTTATCTCACTGGCAAAACAATTAGCGCAAACACTTGCGCTATTGCCTGCAGATAAACCCCTGATGCTGCTATTTGAATCATCGTCATCAATACCTGAGGAGAAAGCAGAGGCTCTGTGGTGGCAAGCCTGGAAGACAAGCGGGATCCAACAATCCTGCTCGCGTATATCTGGCAGCGGAATGCAAGTTGTCGATGAATGGCTGGATCATCGCATTCACAGCGATGCTTTGTTGCTTGTCGTGTCATGGCAATATTCGCCAGTGAATACGCCCATGTCAGCAGAGGCGATTACCTGCATCTTGCTTGGCAACCGCCTGACCCAACATGCTATTTCACCTCTGGCCTTTCTTCATCGCCCCGAAGCCGTCGGGACATCACCGGATGCATTTGAATATGCTCTCGGGCAGGCGCTTGACTGGGTTCCTGTCGCGCCCGCCATACCCGGGCATATCTGGCTGGCTGGCGTAACGACTGATGACAGCGAGCATATACCTCTGATGAAGGCCATCAGTTCTGCTTCGTTGAGTGGTGTTGACCAACAAACCGGTGTACATGATTTTACCGATTATCTGGGCCTCCCTGATAAAGCGGCCTCCTGGCTTGCTGTTGCTGCAGCGGCTCAGGCAATACAACAACATCCTGCATACCATCTGCTGATATGTCTCGAACAACAAAATGGAAAGGTCTGGAACATGATTGTATCCCCGGCAATTTCTGGCCAGGAAGGCGAAAGATGAAACGAATTCTGTCCTTAATTAAAAAACCTGAACTGGTGTTCTGGTGCCTTATTTTAATCGGCTTACTCACAGGTCTCATGATGGTCTGGACCCTCTGCTGGCATCCCGAAAAATTAAACCTGATTCGGGCAACTCCAGGCTGGTACGCGTGGTTAAGCAGTTCGGTTGCCGCGTGCGTTGCCATATTTCTCATCGCCTTTTTCCTGTTTTGGGGAACACGCGTCGAGGGTCGCCGTAGTTTCAGACATGAACGGCAGAATATTTCCGGCGATGATGTTTTGCCCCCCAAAAAGCTGGACTCAAAGCTGCCCAATAAATCCCAGTCCGACCTCGCCCAGCTCAAAGCTCGGCTGCGCCGCCGCTACGGTCTGTTCTGGCGTTATAAAGTACGCCTGTTGATGATCGTCGGTGAGGCCAGTGAAATCACTGCCCTGGCACCTACACTGGCAGAACAGGGCTGGCTGGAAGGTCAGCGTACCGTGCTTATTCACGGTGGCAGTCTGCATGAAGCTGCTGACGATGCGCGTCTTTCTGAATGGCGGAAACTGCGTCGCACCCGTCCGTTTGATGGCATTCTCTGGGCCGTCACCGAATCTCAAACCAAAACGTCGCAGTGGATGGACGACGGTCTGCGCTCGCTTGAGAAAACCGGCGAAGCATTGCGTTATCAGGCGCCGGTATATCTGTGGCAGGTTTGCGAAAGCGACTGGTCGCAGGATGAACGTATCGAGCAGCCGGTCGGGGTTATTTTCCCGGCTAATGCCACCTCACAATCGGTAGAAAGAACGCTGAAATCGCTGATACCCCTGATGCGCGAGCAGGGAATGCAGCAGGTATTGACCCAACAGACACACGATTTTCTGCTGCGTCTGGCGCAGTCGTTAGGCGAGTCTGGTGCAGCCCGCTGGGGTCAGATACTTACACCCTGGTCTGCTGACTATGCCGCACGCATTCCAATGCGCGGCCTGATGTTCAGCTTGCCGCAGACCTCAGCAGCCTCTGCCGGTGTACATGATAAAACCTGGACACCGCCTGCAAGCTGGCAGAGCGTGCTGGATGACTGCCGGTCTGCACGCGGTCGTCGCGTCGGTCTGCCGTGGGAGCAAACGCTCTGCTACGGTGTGCTCGCGCTGATCGTCCTGTGGGGCATTGGCAGCGTGGTGTCCTTTGCTGTGAACCGTCATCAGATGGTCTCTGCCGCTGAGCAGACGCAATACCTCGCCAAACCGCAGCCTGTTTCCGATGAGCAATTAATTGCCTTGCAGACACTGCGCAATGATATCGGTCGTCTTCAGGCTCGCGTTACTGAGGGTGCGCCTTGGTATCAGCGTTTTGGTCTGGACCACAATGCGCAGTTGCTCACAGCCCTGCTGCCATCATATGGCAGCGCTAATAACCGCCTGATCCGCGATGCCGCAGCTGAAAGTTTGCTACATAAGCTCAACGAACTTGCCAGCCTTCCCGCCAACAGCCCGAAACGTGCTGCGCTGGCAAAGTCAGGCTACGACCAGCTTAAAGCATATCTGATGATGATCAGACCGGAAAAAGCAGATGCCGCGTTTTACGCACAGGTAATGAAAACGACACAACCGCAACGCCCCGGCGTGTCTCCGGGATTGTGGCAGAGTCTGGCTCCTGACTTATGGCAGTTTTATGCCGCCAACCTGCGCACGCAGCCAGACTGGAAGATTAAGCCGGATCTGGCGCTGGTTTCCCAGTCGCGACAGGTTTTGCTGGGTGAAATCGGTCAGCGCAATGCTGAAAGTACTTTGTATGAAAATATGCTGCTTTCAGTCCGCCGCAATTACGCAGACATGACACTGCTGGATATGACGGGTGATACAGATGCGCAGCGTCTGTTCAGAAGCGATGAAGTGGTACCGGGTATGTTCACGCGCAAAGCCTGGGATGAACAAATCCAGGAGGCGATCGACAAAGCGGTATCTTCGCGTCGCGAGGAAATTGACTGGGTGTTGAGCGATAACCGCCGGGCGATCTCTGAAGATATTTCACCGGAAGCGTTAAAGAAACGCCTCACTGAACGCTATTTCACTGACTTTGCGGGTAGCTGGCTGAATTTTCTCAATAGTCTGCGCTGGAATGAAGCTAAAAATCTGTCAGATGTTATTGATCAGCTTTCATTGATGAGCGACGTACGCCAGTCCCCGTTGATCGCCCTGATGAACACGCTGGCATGGCAGGGACAAACCGGACAGCAAAACGAAGCGCTGTCAGATTCTCTGGTGAAATCAGCCAAAGCACTCATCAATAAAGATTCACAACCTGCTATTGATCAGCACGCCAGCGGGCCTGTCAGGCCTCTGGATGAAACCTTTGGTCCGCTGCTCGCCCTGATGGGAAAGGGCAGTGCGCAGAACATGTTGTCATCGGACAGTTCGCTTAGCCTGCAAACGTTGTTGACCCGTATTACCCGCGTGCGCCTGAAACTTCAGCAGGTGGCGAATGCTTCTGACCCGCAGGAGATGACGCAAGTGCTGGCACAAACGGTGTTCCAGGGTAAAAGCGTAGACCTGACCGATAGTCAGGAATATGGCAGCCTGATCGCTGCCAGCCTCGGTGAAGAATGGAGCGGTTTCGGCCAGACCATGTTTGTACAGCCACTGACACAGGCATGGGAAGCCGTATTACAGCCCTCTTCGGCCAGCCTTAATGACCAGTGGAAAAACGCCATTGTTAACAACTGGAAATCCGCCTTCGACGGACGCTATCCGTTTGCTGCCAGCAAAAGCGATGCTTCTCTTCCGATGCTGGCAGAGTTTATTCGCAAGGATAGTGGCCGTATCGACAACTTCCTGACCCGTGAGCTGAGCGGTGTTCTGCACAAAGAAGGGACAAGCTGGGTGCCGGATAAAGTGAACAGTCAGGGTCTGACCTTCAATCCGGCATTTCTGGCGGCGATCAACCAGCTCAGCCAGATCTCCGACATCCTGTTCACCGACGGCAGCCAGGGAATGCGCTTTGAATTGCTGGCCCGTCCGGTTCCTGATGTTGTCGAAACGAATCTTTCGATCGACGGACAAAAATTGCGTTACTTCAATCAGATGGAAAGCTGGCAAAGCTTCCGTTGGCCGGGCGATACCTATAAGCCGGGCACCATGCTGACATGGACCTCGACCTCCGCCGGTGCCCGGTTATACGGTGATTATCAGGGGACCTGGGGACTTATCCGCTGGCTTGAACAGGCTAAACAACAAAAGCTGGATGAAGGCCGTTATCAGCTGACATTCACCACGTCAGACAAACAACAACTGCAGTGGATATTGCGCACTGAACTGGGTAAAGGCCCGCTGGGTCTGTTGCAGCTGCGTAACTTCACATTACCGGCACAGATTTTCCTGATTCAGGCTAGTCCTTCATCTGCTGAACAGCCTTTTGATCCCGATGCAATCGCCGAGGAGCCGTAATGACCACATTAACCACCCTGCTTACCGCCTGCGCGGCAGAGCCTGAATCTCTTTTATCTCAGGCAGAAAATCAGGTTGCCCTTTGGGATAAATGGTTGCAGCCAATTACACCGGATCAGCCCGCGGGCGAAGATCCGGGTTACGACGATGACTTCCAGCAAATGCGCGAAGAGGTCAACAAACTCTCCGGTGCGGATACTACCCTGACCTGCGAACTGGCAGAAAAACTGCTCGCCAGCCAATGTAAAGACGTCCGCGTGGCCACTTATTACATCTGGGCGCGTCTTCATCGTGACGGTGAGGCCGGACTGGCTGACGGACTTTCTCTTCTGGCCGGGCTGATTGCCCGCTACGGGGAAAACCTTCATCCTCTACGTGTAAACAGCCGCAAGACATCACTGGAATGGGTCGCAGGCTCCCGCGTACTGGACAGTCTGTCGCTATATCCTGAAGTCGATAAAACAGATTTTGCGCGCATCATTGGCGCACTTGTGTTGATTGAACAGGGCGTCAGAACCTGGAATGAATCCTCAAAACCAGAACTGGGGGCGCTCTACGCCGCACTCGAAAATCGCCTCGCTCAGTCAGGCGGGATGAACGCCGTCGTCCCGCAAACCAGTGCATCGTCATCACAGTCAGAAAACAGTGGTTTATCCCCTTCCCTGCGATCCGTGCAATCAGGGAGGGACCTGCTTGATCAGGCGAAAATGCTGGCAAAATACCTGCGGGATCAGCCGCAAGGGTGGCTCTCAGGCCATCATCTTATTAAGAGTGTGCGCTGGGACACCGTCCACGAACTGCCGCCGCTGGATGCCAGTGGCCGCACCCGCTTGCTCCCGCCCCGCCCTGAATATCGTGCTCAGCTTAAACGATTGTATTTGCAACAGAGTTGGGTCGAACTGCTGGAGCAGGCGGAATCCATGTTTGCTGAAGGCGTTAACCATTTCTGGCTCGATGTTCAGTGGTATTTGCATCAGGCACTCAGCAAAGCCGGCGCACCTTATGAAGGCTGGGCAACTTGTATCACGCAAGATCTGGCGCTGTTTCTCACCCGTTTGCCGGGTCTGGAAAGTTTATCATGGAGCGACGGCACGCCGTTTGCCGATGAAGTCACACAAGGCTGGATTAACCAGCAGGTGCTGGAATCTGTCTCGGGTTGGGGAAATGAACCCGCTGCCTCCGTGGCTTCAGGTGAAGATGACATTCTCCTGCTTGAGCCTGAAGCACTTGCCCAGGCAGACAGCGATGGCGTGGAGTCTGCACTGACCTGGTTGCAGACCAGACCGGGCATCCATACCGCCCGCCACCAGTGGCTGTTGCGCTTAGTGATGGCGCGGGTTTCGGAGCAGTACGGTAAAAATGATATGGCGCTGCATCTCCTCGGCAGCCTGGATAGTGACAGTCTCTCACTCACGTTGCCGCAGTGGGAGCCGGGGCTGGTATTTGAAGTGAAAGCCCGTCGGCTGAAATTACTGCGTATGAAATCGCAACGAGGAGACGGTGATAAAAACCGGATGATGGCCGACATGGACGTCTTACTTAGCGCACTGATAGCTATCGACCCTGCCCGCGCCGCCGTATTGTGCGGTTAATACCCAATAAAGGATTATCACAATGGC
>NZ_JYDG01000082.1:0-11705 GCF_003263545.1 Rahnella sp. AN3-3W3 | reverse complement strand
GAGGGAGCCGATCGAGTTTTACTCAGTTCCTTCCGCAGGGGAGGGTGCCGACCGGGTTTTACTCAACGCCTTCCGTATGCGAGGGAGCCTGACCGGCCAGAGAAAAAATCTTCTCCATTTCTACCCATTTTTCACCGGCGGGCGTCCACGGCGTGGGGCGCTGATATTTCCACATCAGGGCTTCCCATTCGCAGACTTTGGGATCCTCCAGACTGCGGCGTTCGAACAGCCCGCTGTCAAAATCTTCCGTGGTTTCCATCACCATCATCAGCCGATTGCCAAGCCGGTAAATTTCCATGTCTGCGATGCCATAACGGCGCAGATGTGCGGTAATTTCCGGCCAGATTTCGCGGTGATGACGCTGATATTCTTCGATAAGTGCCGGATCATCCGCCAGATCCAGCGCCTGACAATAGCGGCGCGTCATGTCAGCGCCCGGTCGAGATGCATATAGCCGCCGTCCACGGTCAGCCACTGGCCGGTGGTGTGCGAGGCGCGGGAAGAAAGCAAAAACACCACGGTATTGGCGATTTCCTGCGGCGTGGTCATGCGCTGCCCCAGCGGAATATGCGAGGTGATTTGTTGCAGCTTTTCTTCAGGGTGATCGAAGCTTTTGATCCAGCGTTCGTACAGCGGCGTCATCACTTCTGCCGGGATCACCGCATTCACGCGGACACCGTCGCCGAGCAGCGCCGCCGCCCATTCGCGTGTCAGCGCCAGAATGCCGCCTTTTGCTGAGGCATAACCGCTGGTATTGCCCTGCCCGGTTAATGCGGTTTTTGAACTGATATTGACGATGGCGCCCCGGCTGGCGCGCAGGGCGTCAAGGCTCAGATGAGCCATCAGGTAATAGTGGATCAGATTCTGTTCGAGTGATTTCACAAAGGCTTCGCGACCGGCATCCAGTCCCACGCTGTCGTTGGCACCGGCGTTATTCACCAGCCCGTCGATGCTGTCGTAACGGCTAAGAACGTCGTCCACGGCGGCTTTGCAACTGGCCTCGTCACGCAGTTCAGTCAGCACAAAACTGGCCTGTGGCGAAAGCTGTTGCAGTTTATGCATCAGGTCATTGGCCGGTTCGGTATTGCTGATGATCACCGGGATCGCGCCTTCTTCCGCCAGCGTCAGCGAAATCGCCGCGCCGATACCAGATCCGCCACCGGTGACCATCACCACTTTATTTTGCAGATGCAGATTCATCAGTCATTTCCTGTAATCGGTAAAGGCTGTAATTGGTAAATCGCGCAGGCGTTGCCGCCATAAATGGCTGCCTGCTCGTCACTGCTTAATGTCGCGGTGGCCTGTTCGCATAAATCCCACGGATTTTCATCCGTATCAGCCAGCAGACACACCGGCCAGTCGGAGCCGAACATCAGCCGCTCAGCGCCAAAAATCTCCAGCGCGGCCTCAAAATATGGCAGCAGATCACGGGCTGACATGCCTGGCGGACGCGGCTCGGTCAGCAGCCCGGAAAGTTTGCAGCTGACGTGTTTTAACCCCGCCAGCGGCGCAACCTGCTGCTTCCAGTGCGCGGCACCCTGGCTCAGATCGGGTTTGCCGAAATGGTCGAGCACCAGAAAATAGTCGTCATGACGTTCGGCAAATTTCACGGCGTCTGTCAGATGGCGGTGCGTCACCAGAATTTCGTAGACAGTTTTCTGCTGCTGCAACTCACGGAGTCCGGCATTAATGGCCGGATCTGCCAGCCATTGCGCGGGCGCAGGTTCGTCCTGAACCTGATGACGAAAACCGCGTAACAGCGGATGCGAAATTGCCTCCAGTTCCTGTTTCAATGCGGGTGATGACAAATTCACCCAGCCTGTTACGGCGCGCACGAAGTCGGTTTTCTCTGCAAGCTTCAGCAGCCAGCGCGTTTCCTGCACTGATGAACAGGCCTGAACCAGAATCGTGCCCTGAATATCGTGACGTTGTAACGTTGGTCTTAACGTTTCCGGTAATAAGTCCTGCTTCAGCACCGCCATGTCATCGCTTATCCAGCGGTAATTCTGCGGCGTGTAGCGCCAGAAATGCTGGTGGCTGTCGATGCGCATCGGCGTTCTCCTCGAGCTTTCTTTAGCATGGGTTTCAGGCGTGATGGCGATATTTTTCAATCGACGCCTGATGCATTTCAATGGAGAATCCCGGCGCTTCCGGCGGCATATACGCCGCGCCACGGATGTCACACGGATGCACAAAATGCTCGTGAAGATGGTCAACATATTCGATAACGCGACCTTCGTGCGTTCCCGCGATGCACAGATAATCAATCATCGAAAGATGCTGAACGTACTCACATAACCCGACGCCGCCTGCGTGCGGACACACCGGCAGATTGTATTTGGCAGCCATCAGCATCACGGCCAGCACTTCGTTGACGCCGCCCATGCGGCAGGCATCAATCTGCACCACGTCAATGGCTTCGCGCATGATGAACTGTTTAAACATGATGCGGTTCTGGCACATTTCGCCGGTGGCAACTTTGACCGGCGCAACGGCCTGTCGGATTTTGCGGTGGCCTTCGATATCGTCCGGGCTGGTGGGTTCTTCGATAAACCACGGACTGGCGAAGGCGAGGGCGTTCACCCACGGGATGGCGTCGTTGGTTTCCCAGACCTGATTGGCGTCGATCATCAGTTTGCGATCCGGACCGATAACTTCACGCGCGATGCGCACACGGCGGATGTCATCTTCCAGGTCGCGCCCGACTTTCAGTTTCAGATAATCGAAACCGGCATCGACGGCTTCCTGACATAAGCGGCGCAATTTATCGTCGGGATAACCCAGCCAGCCCGCAGATGTCGTGTAACACGGATAACCTTCTGCCAGCAGTTTCTCTGTGCGTTGCGCCTTGTTGTCAGCGCGGCGCTGTAATAATGTCAGCGCTTCCTGCGGCGTGATGCAGTCGGTGATGTAGCGGAAATCGATGCAACGCACCAGCTCTTCCGGCGACATATCCGCCACCAGTTTCCACAGCGGTTTACCGGCGGCTTTGCTCCATAAATCCCACACGGCATTGACTACTGCACCGGTCGCCAGGTGGATTGCGCCTTTGTCAGGACCAATCCAGCGCAGCTGGCTGTCACTGGTGAAATCGCGCCAGAACTGACCCATATCGGCGGTAATGCCTGCCAGATCCTGTCCGACGATCAGATGTTCCAGCGCTTTAATGGCCGCACAACAGATTTCGTTTCCGCGGCCAATAGTGAACGTCAGGCCGTGGCCTTTGAGCGCAGGGTCGTCAGTTTCGAGGATCACGTACGCGGCGGAATAATCCGGATCCGGGTTCATTGCATCCGATCCGTCCAGCGCCAGCGAGGTCGGGAAGCGCACATCTTCAACACGTAAAGCGGTAATCGTTGTCATCGCAAAAATCCTTCAGCTTTAAGAGGTTATGCCTGCACCGTCTTCTGACGTTGCTCACCCAAACCTTCAATGCCAAGACGCATCACCTGACCGGCTTTCAGATATACCGGCGGTTTCTGCCCCAGCCCGACGCCCGGCGGGGTTCCGGTGGAAATAATGTCGCCCGGTTGCAGGCTCATAAAACGGCTGAGATAACTGATAATTTCGGGGATCTGGAAAATCATGGTGCGCGTGTTGCCGTTCTGCCAGCGTTTGCCGTCCACTTCCAGCCACAAATTCAGCTGGTGCGGATCAGGGATTTCGTCTGCTGTGACCAGCCACGGGCCGGTCGGACCAAAGGTGTCGCAGCCTTTGCCTTTGTCCCAGGTGCCGCCGCGTTCAATCTGGAATTCGCGCTCGGACACATCGTTGATCACGCAGTAACCGGCAACGTGCGACAGCGCATCGGCTTCGCTGATATAGCGTCCGCCGGTGCCGATCACCACACCAAGTTCGACTTCCCAGTCGGTTTTAACCGAGTCACGCGGAATTTCCACATCGTCATTTGGTCCGACAATCGCGCTGGTCCATTTACTGAAAACGACCGGTTCTTTCGGGATCTCCGCGCCGGTTTCAGCGGCATGATCGGCATAATTCAGGCCGATGCAGATAAATTTCCCCACTTTGCCAACACAGGCGCCGAGACGCGGTTCGCCGCTTACCAGCGGCAGACTTTGCGGATCAAGCTGGCGCAGTTTATCCAGCGTTTCCGGCTGTAAAAATTCGCCGCTGATGTCAGCGACATGGGCGCTGAGGTCGCGCAATTTGCCATTGCTGTCGAGCAGGCCTGGGCGTTCAGAACCTGCATTGCCGTAACGTAATAATTTCATGAGTCAGTGTCCTTCTGTGAAAGTCAGATCTGTGAAAATCAGTTGCTCCAGCCGCCGTCAATAATCTGAACCGTGCCGGTGGTATATGAACTGGCATCTGAGGCCAGATACAGCGCAAGCTGGGCGATTTCTTCTGTTTTACCGATGCGCCCGATGGGCTGACGCGAAACAAACGCCGCATACACTTCTTTTTCGCTGCGGCCTTCAGCCTGTGCCTGAGCAGCAATGCGCTGGCGCAGGGAAGGTGATTCCACCGTACCCGGGCAAATGGCGTTACAACGGATCCCGCGGGTGACGTAGTCCGCCGCGACCGAGCGTGTCAGGCCGATAACGGCAGCTTTCGAGGCACTGTAAGCAAAGCGGTTCGGCACGCCTTTGATGCTGGAAGCGACCGACGACATGTTGATCACCGAGCCGCTGTTGCGTTCGAGCATGGCGGGCAGAAACGCGCGGATCATGTGGAACATCGCCGTCACGTTGAGATCTAACGCAAACTGCCATTCGCGTTCTGTGCAGGTCAGAATGTCGCCGCTGTGTACCACACCCGCGCAGTTGAACAGCACGTCGAGCGCACCGGTTTCTTCCGCCAGGGCGGCAATCGCCCGCGGGTCGGTTACGTCGAGCAGACGCGGAGTGATGCCCGGAATATCACGCAGTGCGCTGATGTTGATATCTGTGGCAATCACCTCTGCGCCTTCACGGGCAAACAGCGTCGCGGTGTTAAATCCGATGCCTTGTCCGGCGGCGGTGATCAGAACTTTTTTCCCTGCCAGGCTCATAGCTGTTCCCCGTAAAAGTGTCTTTAAAGGCCTAATGGTCAGGCCATTGGAGGTGAAAAAAACGCGTGATAAGCACTGCTTTTTGCTAAGATGTTCGGCAAGCTTGTACTTAAAACGCCATTTCGTTTAACCAACTTTTTACATGCATAAAACAATTCAGCAAGATTTTTGTCCGGGAAATGCTAGCTGAATCACTTAATGAGAATTGACCTCAGGTGTCCAATGCCGATAAAAAAATTAGAAAATCCCAGAATTTACAGGCAGATAGCTGACCAGCTAAAAACGTTAATTGATAATAAAGAATTTCCGCCCGGCAGCCGTCTACCTGCCGAGCGTGAACTGGCCAGTCAGTTACAGGTCAGCCGGGCGTCTGTCCGTGAGGCGTTAATTGCGCTGGAAGTTATCGGGCTGGTGGACGTGCGTGTGGGAAACGGTGTCATTGTGCGCCATCCTCAGGCGGTACCGGTCGCGCCTTCGCAGGAGCCGGTGATGTCGCAGGCAGGGCGTAATCAGTGGGCGGATGTGGATGATGAGCTGAATATCGAGCTGGATTTTACCGCTGAACTGCCGCCGTTTTCGCTGCTGCAAACCCGGCGTCTTATTGAACCGGAAACTGCGGCACTGGCGGCAAGAAACGCAACCGACGAAGAACTTGCGGCGATCAGGCTGGCTTATGAACAGAACTGTCGCGATAACCGCAATGGCTCGGCCACTCATCCCGGTGACCGTTTGTTTCATATCCGCATCGCGCAGGCCAGCGGAAATCCGGCTTACGCTTTTATCATCGCGCACCTGCTCGGCCACCGTTATGGCACCATGTTCCGCAGCCTGCAATTACACTACACGCCGCAGGATATGCCGCACCGTTCAGAGATTGAACACCTCGAAATCCTGACCGCACTGGAAGCCCGTGACAGTCGTGCAGCAAAGAAAGCGATGAAAGATCATCTGGATGCGGTCATAAAGATTTTTGGCCAGGGGTAATAAAGACCACTGCATTTGACCACTTATTTTTAATGCGATTTCATTCCGGCAGCAGTCATCATCATTTTGAATAAGAATGCCACCACAGCCAGTGATAAAACACTTAACGTGTAAATGACGATTAGCCAGATGACGCGTTTCCAGAATGGCTTCTTGATATTCACGGTCACACCCTCCATCAGGAAACTCCTTTGAAAATCGGGCGAAATGCGGTTATTCCTCCCGTTACTGTTGCGATCAATGGTAGCCTTCGTTTTCCTTGATTTTCCCGCGGAAGACGTAATAGCTCCAGAAGGTATAAATCAGGATCACGGGGATAATGAACACCGCGCCTGCGAGCATAAATGCCAGACTTTTCTCTGATGATGCGGCATCCCAAATCGAGATGGCCGGAGGAATAATATTCGGCCAGATGCTGATACCAAGCCCCGAAAATCCGAGGAAAATCAACGCCAGAGTTAGCAGAAACGGCATGTAGTGCGCGTGACTTTTTATCGCCCGCAAAATTCCCCAGGTACAGGCTAATACCAGTAACGGCACCGGCAGAAAGGCGATCAGATTTGGCATACTGAACCAGCGATGAGCAATATCGGCATGGGTCAGCGGCGTCCAGATACTGATCACACCGGTGATCGCCAGCAGCGTCATCACCAGGGGTTTAGCCAGATGGCACATCTTTTGATGCAGAGCATTTTCCGTTTTCATGATTAACCATGTACAGCCCAGCAGCGCGTAGGCAACGACCAGCCCGATACCACAAAAAATAGGGAAGGGGGCAAGCCAGCTTAACGCTGAGCCGCTATACGTTCTGCCTGTCACCTCAAAACCATTGAGCACTGCGCCGACCGCAACGCCCTGACTGAAGGTGGCTACGATGGAGCCGGTAATAAACGATTTGTCCCAGAACGGGCGATGCTTCTCGGTCGCCTTGAAGCGAAATTCAAACGCCACGCCGCGGAAAATAAGTCCAAAAAGCATCAGTGTTAACGGAATAGTGAGTGCATCGGTGATCACCGAATACGCCAGCGGGAAAGCCCCGTATAAAGCCGCGCCGCCCAGTACCAGCCAGGTTTCATTACCGTCCCAGACCGGTGCGACGGTATTGACCATCATGTCGCGTTCAGTTTTGTCTTTATTGAACGGGAAGAGAATACCAATCCCCAGATCAAAGCCATCCATCACGATATACATCAGGTTCGCGAATACGATAATGGCAAACCATATAACAGTGTAATCAATCATGTTATTTACTTTCCTCCGGGTTGTTCAGCCCTTCTTGCGCCGCAGACAGCGGACGTGCCGGGGTGTTTTGTTTACCCGGTCCGCCATGCGAAACCTCATCCCCCTCGCCGGTGACCGGCCCTTTTTTGATAAGACGCATCATATAGACGTAGCCGATACCAAAAACGGAGGCGTACACCATCAGGAAAGCTAACAGGCTGAGGCTCATGTGCATTTCGCCATGCGCTGATACGGCATCGCGTGTACGCTGAACGCCATAAACCACCCACGGCTGACGGCCAATTTCCGTGGTAAACCAGCCTGCCAGCAAGGCTATCAGACCCGAAGGTCCCATCAGCAACGTGAACCAAAGGAACGGGCGGGACTGATAAAGGCGTTTTTTACAACGCAGCCAGAGACCCAGCACGCCAGCCGTGATCATCAGCAAACCGAGCGCCACCATGATGCGAAAAGACCAGAACACCACTGGCGAATAGGGACGATCTTCTTTCGGGAAATCTTTCAGTGCAGGCACTTGTTTCTGCAGGCTGTGTGTCAGGATCAGGCTTCCCAGATAAGGGATCTCCAGCGAATATTTCGTGCGTTCCTGCTCCATATCCGGCAGGCCAAAAAGAATTAACGGCGTGGCTTCTCCGGGCGGATTTTCCCAGTGGCCTTCAATGGCCGCAATTTTGGCGGGCTGATATTCCAGAGTATTCAGGCCGTGCGCGTCGCCGACCATGGCCTGAATCGGAGCGACGATCAGTGCCATCCACAATGCCATGGAAAACATTTTCCGAACTGCAGGCGTGTCGTTACCGCGAAGCAGATGCCAGGCGGCAGATGCACCGACAAAGAACGCACTGGCGAGGAAGGCGGCGATCGACATATGGAACAGACGGTAAGGAAATGACGGATTAAAAATCACTTTAAACCAGTTCGTCGGTACCACGACGCCGTTGAGAATTTCATAGCCCTGCGGAGTATGCATCCAACTGTTAGAGGCCAGGATCCAAAAGGTGGAGATAAGCGTGCCCAGCGCCACCATGCATGTTGCGAAGAAATGCAGGCCGGGACCGACCCGGTTCCAGCCAAACAGCATGACGCCCAGAAAACCGGCTTCGAGGAAGAACGCCGTGAGCACTTCATATGTCAGCAAAGGGCCGGTGATACTCCCAGCAAATTGCGAGAATCCGCTCCAGTTGGTACCAAACTGATAGGCCATGACCAGACCTGACACCACGCCCATACCAAAATTGACAGCGAAAATTTTGGACCAGAAATGGTAGAGATCCCGATAACTGCGCTTGCCCGTCTTCAGCCACATCCCTTCCAGCACCGCAAGGAAACTTGCCAGCCCGATGGTGATGGCTGGAAATATGATGTGAAAAGACACAGTGAAAGCGAATTGTATTCTTGCCAGGTGAAAAGCATCTAATCCAAACATTGCTGACATCCCCTGCTGAAAAATTGGGACAGGTTAATTAAAATTAACATATATTTCACACATCTGTTTTATGGGTAATTAAGGCCAAGGGATTGTGCATGGATATTATTTGGCAGGGTATATACAGTTTGGTGTTAAAACACTATAACAGTTTGCTTGCTATCTTTTTAAATTCTTTAAAATCAATAATATAAAGTCAATTCATCCCATTTTTTTACGCGCGCTTATTTTTACGACCAAATTAATAATCTGAATAGGTAGAAAAGTTACATTCACAATTAATTGATTTTGAAAGCTTTTATCTTAACCCTCCTTTCTCTTCAATGAAATTTAATACCAGACGAAAAATTTATCCCACTTGTTCTATATAACTGTTATAGCGTGAAGTCATCACACTAAAATAGCTATATCGCGTCAACATGTTGAATTAGTGAATTTCGCGAAACAGAAAAATTACATTTTGTATGGGTTTAAGTGGCTATTTTTAGGAATTAGATGAGTGAAGGGGACTTATTTATTCATGGTGAAAAAAGTTTTCGTATTTTCGTATATTGCGGGGTGAAAGATACGAAAATAAGATAAGCGTATGATAAAAATAGAAATAACACAGACAGCGTAGCCGCGGGCGCAACGGCATGCTAGTGTGCATTTTTGCCTGAATTTACCTGCTTATAATGAAAAAAAACCATGATCTGGCTGTTATGCACTGGGGAACGTACCGCGTTGCCACGGCTGACGGTGTTTTAAAATCTGTCGAACCCGTAGAATGGGATCGTAATCCGTCTGAAATCGGACAATCCCTGTTGGGTTCGGTAGACGGACCCAGCCGCGTGCGTCGCCCTGCGGTCCGGCTGGGCTATTTACAACACGGTGCGACCTCGCGTGAAGGACGCGGCAAAGAGCCTTTTGTCGAGGTCAGCTGGGAGACGGCACTGTCGCTAGTAGCGGCTGAACTCGCGCGCGTAAAGGAAACCCACGGTAGTTCTGCGTTCTATGCCGGGTCTTACGGCTGGTCGAGTGCCGGTCGTTTTCATCATGCACAAAGCCAGATGCACCGGTTTTTCAATCAGTTTGGCGGCTATACCGGCAGCACTAACACCTACAGTCTGGCCGCAGCGGAGCGTTTATTGCCGCACATTATCGGTGATCTGGATATGCTGCAAAAACAGCATACTCACTGGTCCGTGCTGGCCGGAAAGTGCGAGCTGTTCGTAGCGTTCGGCGGACTGCCGTGGCGCAATGCGCAGGTCAACGGCGGCGGTGCCAACGATCACTCTCTGAAATACTGGTTACAGGAAATGGAGCGAACCGGCACCCGTTTCATCAATGTCAGCCCGGTGAAGAATGATCTCTCATCGGTGAAAACGGCTGAATGGCTGTCCCTCAAACCGGGCAGCGATACCGCACTGCTGCTGGCGCTCAGTTATGTTCTGGTCGATGAATCCCGTTATGACGCCGGCTTTGTCGCCAGTCATACCGTCGGATTCGATACGTACCGCGATTATCTGACAGGCGTACGCGACGGACAGGCCAAAACGCCGGAATGGGCAGAACCGCTGACTGGCGTCAGCGCGCAGGCAATCCGCACGCTGGCGCGTGAGATGTCCGAAAAGCACACCATGATTAATATCGCCTGGTCTTTGCAACGCGCACGACAGGGCGAACAAACTTTCTGGGCGACGGTGGCGCTGGCGTCTTTACTCGGACAGATCGGCACGCCGGGCGGCGGGCTGGGCTTTGCCTACGCGTCTACCAATCTTGCAGGCTCCGATCGCCGCACCTTTTCCGGCCCGCGTTTGCCAATGGGTAAAAATGCGGTGAACGATCACATCCCCGTGGCGCGGCTTTCCGACATGTTGCTCAATCCCGGCGGCGCGTATCAGTTCGATGGCAAAAACTGTCAGTATCCCGATATCCGGCTGGTTTACTGGGCGGGCGGTAACGCGTTTCACCATCATCAGGATATCAACCGGCTGGTAAAAGCCTGGCGTCAGCCCGATACCGTGGTGGTGCATGAACAGTACTGGACGGCGCAGGCTAAGTTCGCAGACATCGTGCTGCCGGTGACAACGTCACTTGAGCGCGAGGATATCGGCAGCGCCAGCAACGACGGCTACATGATTGCCATGCGTCAGCATATTGCACCGGTCGGTGAGGCGCGCAGCGATTACGCGATATTTGCCGCGCTCGCGCAGCAGATGGGCTTTGGTGAGGCCTTCAGCGAAGGGCGGGATGCGGCGGACTGGCTGCGGCATATCTACCAGCTTTCGGTTCCCCGTGCGCAGGCTGATGGCATTGACCTGCCGGAATTCGATGATTTTTGGCAACAGGGCAAACTGGAATATGCGCGTCCGGATGCGCCGCAGATCCTGTTCGAAGACTTCCGCCGTGACCCTGAAGGATCGCCGCTGGCTACGCCGTCAGGCAAAATCGAACTGTTTTCACAGACGGTGGCGAATTTCGATTACGAAGAATGTCCCGGTTTCCCGTTCTGGTATGAACAGGACTACCGTGAACAGCAGGCAACCCGTGACCGCTGGCCGCTGCATTTGCTCTCAAGTCAGCCACGGACGCGGTTGCACAGCCAGTACGATCACGGCAGCGTCAGCCGTAAGACAAAAATCAGCGACCGTGAACCGCTCTGGTTACATCCGCAGGATGCCGCTGCGCGTGGCATTACTGAGGGCAGTATCGTGCGGGTGTTTAACGATCGTGGCGCAATCCTGGCGGGTGTTCATCTGACCGAGGATCTGCGCCCCGGCGTGGTGCAAATGTCGACCGGTGCCTGGTACGACCCGCAGGATCCGTCGCAACCCGACTCGCTGGATAAACACGGCAACCCGAACGTACTGACGGAAGATCGCGGCAGTTCGCGACTCGGGCAAGGCTGCAGTGCGCAAAGTTGCTGGATTGATATCGAGCGCTGGGACGCGCCTTTACCCGATGTCACGGCTTTCCAGCCGCCGGTGTTAAGGTCGTGGGCGTCGGACCACACCGACAAGACCTTGGGTTGACAGCCAAACTGGCCCTAAGGTCAAGGTC
>NZ_JYDG01000081.1:0-31360 GCF_003263545.1 Rahnella sp. AN3-3W3 | reverse complement strand
TGCTGATATCAGCAACCTTTCTTTTTTGTGTGCTGAAACCCATTTTGAACAGAATATCAGCAATGCGGTTAGCTCATTTGTATAGCTAACTATACAATTATTCTTAAGTGAAGAACCGGAGGTCAGGCTTAATGAAAATAGATAAGAACTCATTCACCCCGCTTTACCTGCAAATTGAGCAGCAACTGACCGAAAAAATCAGCGCGGGTGAAATCAAACCGGGCGACTCCATCCCGACCGAAGCGGCGCTCTGCGAAATCTACGGAGTGTCACGCATGACCGCACGAAAAGCCGTCGATTATCTGGTGCGTCAGGGCCGTGTGGCGCGTTTTCGTGGCCGCGGTACCTTTGTAGTCGAACCGGCTGAGCAGCAGAAAATCATCCTGCCGCTTGACCGCCATCTCACCGCCAGTGAAGTCGCCCAGGAAAATAATCAGCGGATTGAAAATCAGGTGCTGGAATTTCGGCGCATGCCAGCCAGTGAAGACATCGCCCGCGAGCTGAATATCCCGGACGGTACGGAAGTTTATTTTATGATCCGCCTGCGTTTATTAGGCGATGAACCCTTTGTCTATGAACAGTGCTGGATGCTGTGCGACCGCTTCCCGGACATCACGCGTGCCGCCATGACATCCTCAAAATATGCCTATATCCGTTCCAAAGGTTTTCAGCCAGCAGGCAGCACCAAACTGATTTCCGCCGAACTGCCCTCTAACGAAATCCGCCTCGCGCTGAATTTGTCACGCGACCAGCCAGTTCTGCATTCTCATGCCATTGTCTCATTCACCGACGACACGCTGTTTGAGGTGTCTGATGTGTATTACAACCAGAAAAACTATGCCTTCAGCGTCCATGCCAAAGTCAAAAGTTAGCCGCCGTCAGGCAATGCCCGACAGCTCTGCCTTTACCAGATTAGCCACCTGCTCAACCTGCGGACCATAAATCACATGCACGTCCGTGTCGGTGATGCGTTTGACACCTGCGGCGCCGGTTTTCATTAGCGTCCCGTCCTGCACCTGCGCCATGTCTTTGACCTTCACACGCAGACGGGTAAAGCAGCAATCGACCGCCGTAATATTCCCCTCGCCGCCCAGTCCGATAATGATATTTTTGGTTTTCTCGCCGGTTCCCTGCGCAGGCTTCGCGCGTTCTTCAGCATCGTTTTCATCCTCGCGCCCCGGCGTTTTGATCTGCATCCGCAAGATAACCCAGCGGAAACTGAAGTAGTAAACCGGCGCGTAGATGATCCCGAGGATCAGCGGATACCACCAGTGCGTTTTACTGCCACCGAGAACACCGAAGATCAGGAAGTCGATCGCCCCGCCCTGTACGTTACCGATCATCACATGCAGCATCTGCATCAGCACAAATGACAGACCGGTCAGCACGGCGTGCAGGATATACAGCACCGGCGAAACGAAGATGAAGCAGAACTCCAGCGGCTCAGTGATCCCGGTGGTAAACGAAGCCAGTCCGCCCGCCAGCATCAGCGCTTTTACACGGCCTTTATGCTCCGGTCTGGCGCAGTGATACATCGCCAGCGCCGCCGCCGGTAAACCAAACATCATCACCGGAATTTTCCCCTGCGCCAGGAAACGCGTCGCCTGCTGCGTCACCGCATCGGGGATCATGCCGGGATTAGCCAGCGCGGCATTAAAGATATTCAGCGCGCCGACAATGCTCTGATTATCCACCGTCGTCACGCCGCCAATTGGTGTGAAACGTACGGTTTCGTTGATGATGTGATGCAAACCGGTCGGGATAAGCAAACGCTCCGACGTGGCATAAATAAAGGTGCCGATCTCACCGGTTCGCCCGATCAGTTCACCGATCCACTGGATCCCCATGGCAATCGTTGGCCAGATCAGCGACATCAGCACGCCGACAATCGGCAGCACCAGAATGGTGATGATCGGCACGAAACGGCGTCCCCCAAAAAACGCGATCGCCGTCGGCAACACAATCGTATAAAAGCGATTGTGCAGCCACATGGTGATTAAGCCGACCAGCACCCCGCCCAGCACGCTCATGTTGTAGGTGAAAATCCCCAGCGTATTGGTGAACTCGGCAGCGTAAATCATCGCATCGCTTTCGGTCATGCCTTTGGCCATGAGTTTGGCGACCGTAATGGTTTCCGGCGTAATCCCCTGCGCCAGCAGACTGTAGTTAACACCGACGTGCAACCCGACAAAGCCGATCACTGCGGAAAAAGCCGCTGTGGCTTTCTCTGCATTGGCCAGACCCATCGCAGTGGCGACGGCAAAAAATAGCGGAAGATTGGCGAACAATGCGCCGGATACCTGGCGGATAAACCCAATAACCAGTTGCAGGGTTTTCATCTGCGTGAAGGCTTCACCGGTGACGGCAGGATTCTGCAACGCCGCCGCCAGACCTAAGAAAATCCCGGCGGCGGCAATCACCGAGATAGGCGTCATCAGGGCCTTGCCCAGATCATGCACCTTGCTGCCAAGTTTTATCATCTGTCGTCCCTCAGTTAGCTGGCTAAAAATAAGCCGTTAATTGAGTTAAGTCACGGAATGTATAGTTGTATAGACATAACAGTCAGGAGTATGAAAGGGATCACAGTTTTGCCGCGGAAAAACGGATTGGTGCAGCAGGCAAAAAAAAGCCCACATCGGACTGTGGGCGCGGGGGTTGCGACTGGCCGTAGTTCAAAACGGCTGGCAACAAGCAAATGTGAGAACTGCTCGCTCTCGGCACTTAAGGTAACGGCAGTTGCCGCGATCCTTCAGCCTTTTCTGGTAAGCAGCGGGTTAAAATGTATAAATTTGTTTGATCTGCATCACACTTTCCTAACCACCAACAATTCATTCACTTTTAGAATATTTAACTGGTTATCATTCTTAAGAACTATCGATTAGTTTGCTAAGTAACGACTTCCCTGCCATTTACCACTGCACAAAAAGTTTAAAACCTTATAATTTCAATGGATTATACAGCAACATTTTCTTCATACTTAGAAACATCGACTCATGGGTAATGACAATATCCTTACACAGCGAACTCTGGCGCTCTCGTATAGTGGAGGACTTGTTGAGAATGGTTATTCTCAATTCCCCAATAAGAGTGAATTCTATGCGCCTGAAGTTTCTTTCTGTCAGTACAGTCGTACTGCTTTCCGCATGTGATGGTTCCGCCGGTTCTGCATCCCCGGCGGCACAGGTGCCTGCGGTTAATGTCGTCACTTTACACAGTCAGCCCGTCGCCCTGACCACCAGCCTGCCCGGTCGTACCACGGCGGTTCGCAGCGCGGAAGTCCGCCCGCAGGTGAACGGCGTGATCCAAAAACGTTTGTTCGTTGAAGGCAGTGAAGTCAAAGCCGGTCAGCAGCTTTATCAGATTGATCCTTCGACCTATCAGGCCGCATTTGATCGCGCGATGGCAACCTGGAAAAGCGCCGATGCCACCGCCCGCCGCTACAAACCGCTGGTCGATGCGCAGGCCGTCAGCCGCCAGCAATATGACGATGCAGTCGCCGCCGAGCGCGAAGCCGCAGCAGATGTCGAAACCGCCCGCGTAAATCTGCAATACACCAAAGTGTACGCGCCGATTTCCGGCCACATCGGCCGCTCGCTGTATACCGAAGGGGCGCTGGTGACCAGCGGCCAGACCGCGTATCTGACCACTATCGATCAGCTCAATCCTATCTATGTCGACGTCAATGAATCCTCGCAGGATTTACTGAGACTGCGCCGTGCGCTGGCTTCCGGCAAATTGCAAAGTGCCGGTGATAACGCCGCCCTGGCCACGCTGACGCTGGAAGATGGCAGCAAATATGCGCTGCCGGGCAAGCTGGAATTCTCTGAAGTCACCGTGTCGCAAAGCACCGGTTCCGTCACCCTGCGCGCCTCGTTCCCGAACCCGCACGACGAACTGCTGCCGGGCATGTTTGTCCACGCCCAGCTGCAACAAGGCATTGATGACAAAGGTATTCTGGTGCCACAGGAAGCCATCATGCATGACGTGACAGGTGCGCCATATGTGTACGTGGTGAAAGCCGATAACACGGTTGAGCAGCGTTCCGTCACCACAGGTCAGATGATGAACGGTAACTGGCTGGTGAATCAGGGTCTGAATGACGGCGACAAAGTGATCACTGACGGATTACAGAACGTCAGGCCGGGCGCCAAAGTGAATGCCACCGAGCGCAAAGCCAGTGCCCCTGCCGAACAGGCTAATCTCGCGATGACCGATCCTTCCGCGCAATAGGTGAGCTGAATGTCTACTTTCTTTATTAATCGCCCCATATTCGCCTGGGTTGTCGCTATCGTCATCATGATCGCCGGTGCGCTGTCGATCATGAAACTGCCGATCAACCAGTACCCGAATATCGCGCCTCCGGCGATTTCCGTCAGCGTCACCTATCCGGGTGCCTCGGCGGAAACCGCGCAGAACACCGTGGTTCAGGTTATTGAACAGCAACTGAACGGGCTGGATAACCTGCGCTATATAGAATCGCAAAGTAACAGCGACGGCAGCGCCACCATTATTGCCACCTTCGATCAGGGCACTAACCCGGATATCGCGCAGGTTCAGGTACAGAACAAAGTCTCGCTGGCCGAATCACAGTTACCGACCGAAGTCGTCAATCAGGGGATCCGTATTGCCAAATATCAGGCCAACTTCATGCTGCTGGTCAGCCTGATTTCGACCGATGGCAAAATGAGTAACTCGGATCTAAGTAACCTGCTGGTGACCAAACTGGAAGACCCGATCGTGCGTACCAAAGGCGTCGGCGACTTCCTGGTGCTGGGTTCCGAATACGCGATGCGTATCTGGCTCGACCCGGCAAAACTGTATAAATATCAGCTAATCCCCAGTGATGTCAGCGCCGCTATTGAAGCGCAAAACGTGCAGGTATCCTCCGGTTCTCTTGGCGGACTGCCGACGGTCAAAGACAGCAAACTCAGCGCCACCATCATCGGTAAAACCCGTTTCGACAGCATTAATCAGTTCAAAAATGTGCTGCTGAAAGTGAATGCCGACGGCTCGCAGGTGCGCCTGAGTGATGTCGGCAACGTGGATCTGGGGCCGGAAAGTTATTCCATCTCCTCGACCTTTAACGGCAGCCCGTCTACCGCTATCGCCCTGCGTCTGGCGAGCGGCGCAAACGTGCTGGATACCGACAAAGCGGTGAAAGCCACCGTCGCCGGGCTGGAAGATTCCCTGCCGGCTGGCGTGAAAGTCGAGTTCCCGTACCAGACTGCGCCAGTGGTCAGTGCATCGATTGAAGAAGTGGTGAAAACGCTGATCGAAGCCATCGTGCTGGTGTTCTGCGTGATGTTGCTGTTCCTGCAAAACCTGCGCGCAACGCTGGTCACCACGCTGGTAGTGCCGGTGGTGCTACTCGGTACCTTCGGTATTCTGGCGGCTGCGGGGTATTCCATTAACACCCTGACCATGTTCGGGATGGTGCTGGCGATAGGCCTGCTGGTGGATGATGCCATCGTGGTGGTGGAAAACGTCGAACGTGTGATGACGGAAGATAAGTTGTCGCCGAAAGAAGCCACCATCAAATCGATGAAACAGATCCAGGGCGCGCTGTTTGGTATCGCACTGGTGCTCTCCGCCGTGTTAGTGCCGATGGCCTTCTTCGGCGGCTCGACAGGGATCATCTACCGTCAGTTCTCGATCACTATCGTGTCCGCGATGGCGCTTTCCGTGCTGATGGCGTTGATTTTCACTCCCGCGCTGTGTGCCACCATCATCAAACACAATGACGAGGAAAAATCGCAGAAAGGCTTTGCGGGCTGGTTTAACCGTACCTTCGACAAAGGCGCGATGCGCTACACCAGCGCCGTCGGCACGGTGATTTCCCGTCGTCGTCTGTTTATGTGCATCTATCTGCTGATCGTGATTGCCACGGGCTTTATGTTCACCCGCGTGCCGACCACCTTCCTGCCGGATGAAGATCAGGGCGTCATGCTGATTCAGGCCACGCTGCCTGCCAACGCCTCGGCGGAACGTACCCAGCAGGTGCTGGATAACGTGCGTGAATATCTGATGAAACAGGAAGGCGGCATCGTTTCTTCGGTGTTCACCGCCAACGGCTTCAGCTTCGCCGGACGTGGTCAGAACGTCGGGATTGCCTTCGTACAGCTGAAAACCTGGGCGAAACGTCCGGACGCCGCGCAGAAAGTTCAGGCGCTGGCCGGTCGTGCGATGGCGCACTTCGCCACCATCAAAGACGCCCGCGTGTTTGCTTTCGTTCCGCCAGCTGTTATGGAACTGGGTAACGCCACCGGCTTCGACTTCTTCCTGCAGGACACCAACGGCAAAGGGCATAACGCCCTGATGGCGGCGCGTAACCAGTTCCTGCAACTGGCCTCGCAGGACAAACGTCTGACCGCCGTGCGTCCGAACGGGATGGAAGATGAGCCGCAATATCAGCTGGAAATTGATGATGAACGCGCGCAGGCGCTAGGTCTGAGCCTCGACGACATCAACAATACCTTGTCAGCGGCCTGGGGTTCGGCGTACGTGAACCAGTTCATGTACAACAACCGCGTGAAGCGCGTTTACATCCAGGGCAAGGCGGCTTCCCGCGTCACGCCGGAAGATCTGAACAACTGGTATTTCCGTAATTCCAGCGGCGATATGGTGCCATGGAGCGCGTTCGGCAGCGGCAAATGGGTGTACGGCTCACCGCGTTACGAGCGTTTCAATGGCGTGTCTTCGGTCGAACTGATGGGCGCACCGGCACCGGGTTACAGCTCGGGCGACGCCAACGACGCGGTAATGGAAATCGCGGCCAAACTGCCATCGGGCTATAAAGTGGCATGGCACGGTCTGAGCTACGAAGAAAAGCTTTCCGGCTCACAAACCCCGGCACTTTACACCCTGTCGATGATCGTGGTGTTCCTGTGTCTGGCTGCACTGTACGAGAGCTGGTCGATCCCGTTCTCGGTCATGCTGGTGGTACCGCTGGGGATCCTCGGGACGATCGGTGCCGTATTGCTGCGCGGCTTATCGAATGACGTCTTCTTCCAGGTCGGTCTGTTAACCACCGTCGGGCTGGCGGCGAAGAACGCCATATTGATTGTCGAGTTCGCCAAAGAGCTGCATGAGAACGAAGGCATGTCGGTCACGGAAGCGGCGATTGAAGCGGCCAAGCTGCGTATCCGGCCAATTATCATGACCTCGATGGCCTTTATTCTCGGTGTATTCCCGCTGACCATTTCCAGCGGCGCGGGCGCGGGCAGCCAGCATTCCATCGGTACCGCCGTGGTCGGCGGGATGATTACGGCGACCTTCCTGGCGATCTTCTTCGTCCCGATGTTCTACGTGACGATTGTGAATTTGTTCACCCGCAAATCGAAAAAACAAGAGAAGGCGCTTCCGGCGTCTGAGGCAACACACCATGAATAAACCGCATTTCGCGCTGTCGCTTATCGGCGCGTTTTCACTCACCCTGCTGGCGGGCTGTACGATGGAGCCGGATTATCAGCGCCCTGCGCTGCCGGTTGCCAGCAACTGGGATGGTGCGAAAACCGGCGCTGCGCAGGATATCGGCTGGAAAGCCTTCTTCAATCAACCGGCGATGAATCAGCTGATTGGCATGTCTCTCGCTAACAACCGCGACCTTCGGGTCGCGGCGTTAAACGTCGATACCGCGCGCGCGGCCTTCCAGATTGACCGCGCCGCGCTGCTGCCGACACTTGACGCCAGCGCCGGCGAAACCAACCAGCATCTGCCGGGAGGATTGTATTCGACGCAAAATACCGGACCGGTGACGTATCAGCAATACAGCGCCAATCTCGGTGTGACATCTTATGAAGTTGACCTGTTTGGTCGCGTGCGCAGCCTGCGCGATCAGGGGCTGGAAACCTTCCTCGCCACCGAAGCGACGCAACGTGCGACGCAAATTTCGCTGGTGTCTGAAGTCGCTTCCGGTTATCTGAGTCTGGCGGCGGATAACGATCTGCTGAAACTGGCAATCAGTACCGCTGACAGCCAGAACAAATCCTACGAGCTGACCAAACGCAGTTACGATTCCGGCGTCAGCACCTCACAGGATCTGGTACAGGCCGAAACCACGGTTCGCGCAGCACAGGCCGATATCGCGCAGTACACACGCCAGGTTCGTCAGGATGTGAACGCGCTGACGCTGCTGGTCGGCACCACCATTCCGCAGAATTTGCTGGCGAACGCCACCCTGCAACAGGACTGGAAATTCCCGCAGATACCGGCTGGTTTACCGTCTGATCTGCTGACCCGTCGCCCGGACATTATTGCCGCGGAACATACGCTGAAAGCGGCTAACGCCAACATCGGCGCAGCGCGAGCGGCGTTCTTCCCGAGCATCACGCTGACCGGCACCGCAGGTTCAGAAAGCGGCAGCCTGAGTAAATTGTTCGACGGCGGCACCGGTGCGTGGTCATTTATGCCATCGATTAATATCCCAATCTTCGACGGCGGCGTGAATCAGGCCAATCTCGACATCGCGAAAGACACCAAGAAAATTGATATCGCCAACTATGAGAAAGCGATTCAGACGGCGTTCAAAGAAGTGTCCGACGGCTTAGCCGGACAGGCGACTTACAAAGACGAATTGCTGGCCCGCCAGCAGGATGCCGACGCTAACCAGCGCAACTATGATCTCTCGCAGATGCGCTTCAAAGGCGGTGTCGATAACTACCTGAGCGTACTGGTCGCGCAGCGCTCGCTGTATTCTGCTCAGCAAACGCTGATCACCACACAACTTGCCCAACTGAATCAGGACATCAGTTTATATAAAGCACTGGGTGGTGGCTGGAAGGAGTGATTTTTGAGTGAATGGAAACGCCGACGGAAGTCGGCGTTTTTCGCAGGGTTCATCTGATATCAGAATAATTCAGAATGACTCCCTACCCGGTACAATTTCAATTCTTCGTCATTTCTCTGATAAATGAGTAAAAGATCTGGCGCACCATGGCATTCCATATATCCCGCATAATCACCTGAAAGCCGGTGTTCACAATATCGAATAGGTAAAGGTTCACCCGCCTGCAACAAGGATAATGTCTCCAGAATAGCTCCTTGCGCTCGTTTGTCGTTGGTGTATTTTTTCGCATCCTTTTTAAATCTTGTCTGATAAACAATCCTTAGCACATATCACCATCCCAGATCGTGCTTCAACTCCTCAATCGTTGCGACTCTTTCAACACCAATTCCATTTTCCATATCACGAATGGCCTGAAGTGTTTTGGCATTAGGCTGCAACAATTCGACGGGTAGCTCAGCATTCACAGCCAACCTATTTACAACCATTCGAATGATTGTCGATAGATCCAACCCCATTGCCTTTGCGTTTGCCATTGCAGCAGCCTTTGACGCTGAAGTTACTCGAGCTCTGACAACAGTGTCAGTCATAAAACCTCCGGATCAATTTTGTCGTGTAGCTACATTGTAGCCCTCATGTAGTCACTGAACAAAATGTATTCACTTACAGAGCAGTGTGCAGAATATCGAATACTGTTTTATCAGCAACTTTGTACTTTCATCGCTGCGGCAAAGCTTCCAAAAAAGCTCATTGTCACTCAGGATTTAGCTGAATTCCGAATGACTTTCACCACCAACTCTCCCCGCGCATCAAAATAACGGCTCGGCCAGATCACGCTCGGATGCACATTCAGCGCCTGCGCAATCACCTTCTCCCCTTTCGGCCATGATCGTGACAGCGCATTCGATAGCGTCGAAGAACTCAATCCCGCACGCCAGCGTTGTGCCCCGTTTACGCAATGCCGCAATGATGTCTGCCTGATGCCAGTCGGTATGATTCTGTGTGTTGTTCATGGAGGATCCTTTCCTGAGTTATGAGTAAACAAAGCGTCTACACAGGAAGAGTAAACCGGGAGAAAAATTATCCCAAAACGGGATAAAACCGGAGGAATAGTGATCAGGTCATTGATAGGTAAGATGAAATGTAATATTGATGAGTTAACTGAGCTAAATACTGATAAAAATTATTTTGGTGGGAATTTTTTCACCGAGTAACCATTAATACCCCACCCCAGCCCTCCCCTTCGCAGGGGAGGGAGCCGACCGAGTTTCTACTCCAACCCCAGCAACAGAGGAGGAAGCCGCTCGGGCTTTTAACTCCTCCCCCTGCGAAGGGGGAGGCTGGGAGGGGGTATTACAAATAAAATCAGAAGGTTAATATTGTCTTCCGACGTGTAATTTCACTTATCAAATGCTCAATAACTTCAGGTAATTCCTGCATAACCTGAATGTTCGTAAAACGGATAACTTTCATTCCTGAATCACACAGAAAGTCCGTTCTGGTTTTATCCGCTGCCATCCCTTTCTCACTGAAATGACTTTCACCATCCAGCTCAACCACCAGCCTCACCTCTCCGGCGTAAAAATCGACGATATAGCGCCCGATCCCATGCTGACGGCGAAATTTAACACCCAGCGCTTTACACCGGATCGCCTGCCATAAAACAAACTCTGGATAAGTAAGATTTCCCCGCAGATCCTTGCGTAATTCTTTCTGTTTTGAATCGTTGAACATGTCATACCGAGTTGTCTTTAATACCCCCACCCAACCTCCCGCTTCGCAGGGGAGGAGCCTTACTGAGAGTATCTGCAAATGCGGTGATAATATTTTTCTCACACCATTGCTGCGGCCTTTATTCCAATCTTTTTAATATTCCCTCATTTTCGTCCACCGTCACATTTGCTAATTATTTATGTTAAATTAGTTAAAAAATTAAAATGTTTTTTTAGAGAAAAACTGAAGTGGGGCAAAGCCCCACTGAGTTTTATTTTAATAAGGCGCGGCGTCCAGATGCACAATAATTTTATAGCTTCCATTATTGAATGAGAATATATCACCCCGAACGCGAAGATATAGATGATCATTGTTGGCTGTGGCCGTTGCCTTGCTGTCAGAGGTGACCATGAACGCTCTTTGGTCATCAATATGAGCCATAAAATCAGCCTCACTTTTCGTCGCATCATACAAATAATAGTGGTACGAAAATGACGTCATTGCTCCGGCGCTGGCTTGGGTTACATACAAGGTGACCAGGTTATTCACTTTAACCGTCTTATACAAATCATGCCCCACTGGAAATGTAAGAAAGTGAATGACCCATGCGATCATCAAAACTATAAAAAGCGCAGGGATGAAAACATAGCGTTTCTTAAAAACCCGTTCTTTTTGCAAAATCTATACCACGCTTTATCCAGAATTGATCCTTTGAGTCCTCACCATCGTCTTTAAGCCACAAATATGCCGGGATTGCCATTCTGATAAATTCCTTTTTAAAAAGTGAGGCAATACGTTATGCCCGTATGTTTTCACAAACCATTAGAGAACCTTTAAAAATGGAATTTTCAGAAGTTTGTTACTGGTGAACTCCCCTTGTTTCCTCATTTGCGCCCGCCGTCACGCTCGCTAAGTGTTTCTTTATGTTAAATTTGTTAAAATACTTAGACATTTTTTGAGCAAAACGCTTTTGCCGTGCGGCTTCCGCGCGGGTTGATGATGTAAATTTTAAGGAAACAATATGGGCATCACTCGTCGTGATTTTCTAAACGGCGTGGCTATTACGGTCACTGCCGGAATGACTCCGTTTGAGGCGCTGCGGGCTTCGCCGCAAACAGCCACGCAGTCGTTGTATTATCCGCCTTCCCTTACCGGTTTGCGCGGTAATCATCAGGGTTCTTATGAAGCGGCGCATATCCTGGGGCGTGAAGGCAAAAAGGTCGAATCTTCCGGTTTGCCGGTGGAAGATGAGTTTGATCTGGTGGTGGTCGGAGCCGGGATCAGCGGGCTTGCGGCGGCGTGTTTCTGGCAGGAACAGCACGGTAAAGACCAGCGTATTTTGTTGATCGATAACCATGATGATTTCGGCGGACATGCCAAACGTAATGAATTTCACGTCGAGGATAAAATGCTGCTGGGCTACGGCGGCAGCGAGTCCTTTCAGTCGCCACGCACCAATTTCAGTCCGGTCGCGATGGGATTGCTGAAAACCCTCAACGTCGATATCGAGAAGATGGCGAAAGACTTCGATCAGACGTTTTACCCTGATCTGCATCTCAGCCGCGGGGTGTATTTCGACCGTAAAAACTTCGGCGTCGATAAAATTGTCAGCGGCGATCCGGGACGTGCGGTGGCTGATGATATTCCACCGGATCGCCTCAATGGCCGCGATATCAAAGACTTCATCAGTGACTTCCCGCTGCCTGAATCTGACCGTCAGGCGCTGATCGCCCTGCACACTGAATCGAAAGATTATCTGCACGGCATGAGTCAGGAAGAAAAAGTCGCCTGGGTCGACGGGCACAGTTATACCCAGTTCCTGCGCGAAAAAGTCGGGCTGAGCGAGATTGCTATCCGCTATTTCCAGCAGCGTACCAATGATTTTCAGGCGGTTGGAATCGATGCGACTTCTTGCAGCGACGCCCGCATTTGCGCCCTTCCGGGTCTGGAAGGTATGGGCTTGCCGCCGCTGGACGCCGAATCTCTGGCCGATCTAGACGAGCCGTATATTTTCCACTTCCCCGATGGCAACGCCGGTTTAGCCCGGCTGATGGTGCGCCATCTGATCCCGCAGGTCGCACCGGGAAATACGATGGAAGATATCGTGCTGGCGAAATTCGATTACAGCCAGCTCGATAAGGCCAGGCAGCCGGTGCGGCTTCGCCTCAACAGCACCGGGATGCATGTCGCCAACGTAGAACACGAAGGCAAACCGGCAGTAGAAGTGACCTATATGACCGGCAGCACGCTGCACCGCGTCCGCGCCGGTCAGGCGGTGATGGCCGGATACAATATGATGATCCCGTATCTGGTGCCGGAAATTCCTGAAGCGCAGAAAGCCGCGCTGAAAGAAAACGTCAAAGCGCCGTTAGTCTATTCGAAAGTGGTGATCCGCAACTGGCAGCCGTTTATCAAACTTGGCGTCCATGAAATTTACTCTCCGGCCGCGCCTTACAGCCGCGTGAAACTGGATTATCCGGTGGATATGGGTGGTTATCAGCATCCGCGTGACCCGAACCAGCCGATTGGCCTGCATATGGTGTATGTGCCGACGCTGCCGGGCAGCGGCCTCAGCCCGCGCGAGCAGTCACGTAAAGGCCGTGCGTTACTGCTCGGCACCTCGTTTGATGCCCATGAAAAAATGATCCGCGATCAGTTGCAGGGCATGTTCGGTGAGGCCGGTTTTGACCATCAGCGCGACATCATGGCGATCACCGTTAACCGCTGGTCGCACGGCTATTCCTACTTCCTCAGCGGGATGTTCGACGACGAAGACGACGCGCAGAAAACCATTCATCTGGCGCGCACGCCTGTCGGGCGGATCACTATCGCCAATTCAGATTCTGACTGGAGCCCGTACGCTAACTCAGCAGTTGATCAGGCCTGGCGGGCAGTGAATGAATTGACGGCAATGAAAAAGGTGAGCGCATGAAAAAGCTGATGATTTTTGCCACGCTGATGGCAACGGCAGGCTCTGCCATGGCGATGTCCGAAGGTGAGTATGTGGCGAAATCTGCCGACTGCGCCGCCTGCCATACGTCGCCTCAGGGTGCAGATTTATCCGGTGGTGTGCGCTTTGCCACACCAGTCGGCGAGATTTATTCCACCAATATCACGCCGGATATTCAGCACGGAATTGGCGGCTACAGTTTCGAAGAGTTCGATAAGGCGATGCGCGAAGGGATCGCTAAAGACGGCCATGCGCTCTATCCGGCGATGCCCTACACCTCTTACGTAAAAATGAGCGGGAAGGACATGCGCGCGTTGTATGACTATCTGATGAAAGAGGTCAAACCGCAGCCCGTCGCCAACCGTGAAAATGACATCAGCTGGCCGATGTCGGTGCGCTGGCCGCTGCGGGTTTGGAACAGCATTTTCCTTGAAGACAGCGAGTACAGGCCTCAGGCGGATCAGAGTGCGCAATGGAATCGTGGCGCTTATCTGGTGCAGGGTGCCGGACACTGCGGAGCCTGTCACACCCCGCGTGGCTGGGCGCAACAGGAGAAAGCCCTCGATGAAAAGGACATGGCGTTTCTCAGCGGCGGCGAGCTGGACGGCTGGTCAGCACCTTCCCTGCGCGGGCTGAAAATCAGTCAGCCGGAACTGGTGGCGCTGCTGAAATCCGGTCGCAATACTCATGACGCCGTCAGCGGCCCGATGGGAGAAGTGATCACTAACAGCACGCAGTTTATGACCGATGACGATCTCAACAGCATGGCGGTGTATCTGCTCAGTCTGAAAGCGGAGGCGCAACCGGCACCAGCCAAAAAGGCCGTCGCGACTGAAGCCGGACAGCAGACGTTTATGCGTTACTGTTCGACCTGTCACGGTGTGAAAGGCGACGGAAAAGCGTTTGCCATTCCGGCGCTGGCGGGTAATCTGACCGTCAATGCAGAGAACCCGCAGACGTTGCTGCGCGTGATCCTCTACGGCGCTCAGACGCCGGTGACGGCAGAACACATGTCCAATACCATGCCGGGCTACGGCTGGACGCTGACTGATCAACAGGCCGCAGACCTCACCAATACCCTGCGCGCCAGCTGGGGAAATCAGGCAGCAACCGTCACGCCGGGAGATGTGGCGAAAGCGAGGAAAGCAGGGAAATAAGGGCTTGTTTCACCGCAGGTAAAACCTGGCTCGATGAGCTCCTCCCCCTGCGAAGGGGGAGTTGGGAGGGGGTTTTACAGATATTTGATGCACCATCAACTTTAATAAAAACTCCAGTTGAACTTCCTTATATTCATTTAAATAACTTCAACCAATAATTACCAGCATCAATCTAAAATAATAATTTATACTTAATTGTTATCATTATAAAAAACCTTATTGAAATGCAAAAATACCCTTGCAGTTATCCTCCTGCGGAGTAGTTTATTTATTACTTTCAATAGGGAGATTTAAAGATGGCGATTCCTGCTTATTTATGGCTTAAAGATGATGGCGGTGCGCATATCAAAGGATCCGTTGATGTGAATGGGCGTGAAAGTAGCATTGAGATTTTGGGTTTCGGGCATGGTCTATTTTTGCCTACTGATAATAATACGGGAAAAATAACAGGTACCCGAGTGCACTCAGCAATGACGTTTGAAAAAGAGTTTGATTCCTCCAGTCCATATTTATACCAAGCTGTAGCAAAAGGACAAACGTTAAAATCTGCTGAAATCCGGTGGTATCGCATCAATGATGCTGGTCAGGAAGTTGAGTATTTCAATATGCTGCTGGAAAATGTGAAAGTTGTTGCGATCTGCCCTTTGATGCATGACTGCAAAAATCCAGCAACAGAAAAGCACAACCACCTCGAATCTATATCTCTGAGATACGAGCGGATCACCTGGAAATATAGTGATGGGAATATCATTTTTTCCGATGCGTGGAATGACAGATGATCAGATGCACATTTCGTTTGAACGGTTCAGGCTTATCCACTCTCAGTTGCCCTGGCTACGGCTTCTTTCCCGCCTATTCTGGTGAGGTAGGTCCACATCGCAACAACCCTGACTCAGCAGATGTGAAAGATATCGGCCCTTTGCCACCCGGACAATATTATATAGTGACCCGAGGGACTGGTGGGATAGGCACTCATGTTTCTGATTTTTTTGGATCAGTCGTGAGTGGGTCCGACAGGTCAGTGTGGTTTGCACTTTATAGAAACGATAACAGCATAGATGATTTAACTTTTATCGATCAGGTTAAAAGAGGTAATTTCAGACTACACCCGGCGGGTTACAAAGGGGTAAGCCACGGGTGCATAACGTTGCCTTCAAAGGATCATTTTACAATTCTGCGTGAGGCATTATTAAATACACCACAAATAAAAATCAGCTCAACGTTAAATGCTTTCGGAACTGTACAGGTATATTAAATGTCCCCTTTGAAATGTGTGCTTATTTGGCTCGGAAGTGTTTTCTTGTTTACAATGACGTTTACGACACTTTTCGCTTTATGTTCTGAACAATGGTTCTATTCGAAAATTTCAGCGCATACAGAGTTTATTCAGGAAAACATCTGGGATAATATTTATATGAGCATTTTGTTTGGAGGCTCAGCCCTTGTAGATATTTTTTTAATTTTTGTAATCGCAAAGTTTTTCGCATATCGCAAACAGGCAGCCCGGTGACATTGCTCCCCGTCAATTTTATTGCTATGTCTAAAGTGATTGAGGCCACTTACGATGAATGGCAGCATTCGCACTGAAATAAATGATGTTCTCTACACCAAAGACCGTTTTACATGTCCTTAGTGCAGAGATAATTCAAACTCTTCTATTTACCCACATCCCCGTTCCATCCGCCGCCCAGGGCAGCGATCAGCTTGACGCTGGTGACCATCTGGGTGCTGAGCAGTGACAGGACACTTTGCTGTTGGGTCAGGCTGGTGTTTTCGGTAGTCGCGACGTCGAGATAGTCGATCATCCCGGCCTGATACTGGTTGTAAGTCACGCGGGCGGATTCTTTGGCGGAATCGGCGGCGTTCTGACGGGCGACCAGCTCGCTGTCGAGCGTGTGCAGTTCGACCAGATAATCTTCCACTTCCTGCATCGCGGTTAACACGCTCTGGCGATAACTGGCGACATCGGCGTCATACGCGGCTTCGGCTTGCGCTACTTTGCCGCGGGTAGAACCGAAATCCAGTACTGTCTGGCTGAGTTCCGGGCCTAAAGACCAGACGCGGTTTGGCAGCGAGAACAGGTTATGGAATGCCGAGCTGGCGAACCCGCCGCTGGCGCTCAGGGTCAGATCGGGATAATACGCGGCAGTCGCCACACCGACGGCGGCATTGGAAGACGCCATGGTGCGTTCGGCGGCAGCGATATCAGGACGACGCTGCAACAACTGGGATGGAATGGCGTCCGGCATCGCAGGCAGGTTGAGTTTGACGTCGCGTGCCGCAAGGCTGAACTGCGCCGGTGGTTTGCCGATCAGTACCGCGATAGCGTGCTCAAGCTGGGCGCGCTGCCATTGCAGATCCAGTGCCGAGGCTTTGGTGCTTTCAAGCTGCGTCTGCGCCTGTGCCAGTGTGGCGCGTGAGGTGTTGCCACCTTCATACTGATTCTGGATCACCGTCAGGTAACGCTGATAAGAATCGATACTTTGTTTATACAGCGCGATTTGCTGATCCATCACCCGCAGCTGGAAATAATCCTGCGCCAGCTCGGACTGTGCGCTGAGCGTTGCATCAGCCAGATCGGCCTTGCTGGCCTGCGCACTGGCGTCCTGCTCTTCTGCCGTACGGCGCAACTTACCCCATAAATCCAGTTCCCAGCTGGCACTCAGTTGTGCGGACTGGCTGTTAGTGGTTGAGGTGGATGTGCCACTGCGCGTGCTGCCGACGGTAGCATCTACTGACGGATACAAATCGGAACGTGCCTGTGTCACCAGCGCCTGTGCCTGACGGTATTGCGCGGCATACTGCGCCACGTTCTGGTTGGAAATCTGCACCTGTGTCAGCAATGATGACAGCTCAGGATCCTGATACACCGCCCACCAGTCGCCTTTGGCCTGATTATCTTTCGGGATCGCCGCCGTCCAGCCTTTGGCTTCTTTAAATGCCGTGGGCATGGCAACGTCAGGCCGTTTGTAATCAGGGCCGACGGCACAGGCGCTGACCAGAAGTGCCAGCGCCAGCGGAGCAAGCCGGAACACCATAGAACGTGTTTTTTGCAGAGTCATCAGATTCGCTTCAGGGTGATAAGTTTCAGTGTGCTTAGTTTCATGATCAGTCATGGGTACGGGCCTCCGGCGGCGTCGTGTGAGGACGCAGGCGGTGCCACAGACGATGCGTCGCGCGGCTGGTGCGATCCATATACAGGTAAACGACCGGCGTGGTGAATAACGTCAGAACCTGACTCAGCGCCAGACCACCGGCGATCGCCAGCCCCAGCGGACTGCGCAGATCCGCGTCACCGCCGCTGCCCAGCGCCAGCGGCAATGCGCCGAAGAAGGCGGCCAGCGTGGTCATCAGGATCGGACGGAATCGCATCAGACAGGCCTGAGTGATCGCCTGTTGCGGCATCAGACCAAGCCGCCGTTCAGCGTCGAGCGCGAAGTCGATCATCATGATCGCGTTCTTTTTCACGATACCGATCAGCAGCAGGATCCCGATCAGTGCGATCACCGTCAGTTGCGTCCCCGTTACCAGCATCAGCAATAGCGCCCCCAGCCCGGCAGACGGCAGCGTGGAAAGAATGGTCAGCGGGTGAATATAACTTTCATACAGTACGCCCAGCACGATATATACCGCCGCCAGCGCCGCCAGGATCAGCCACGGCATGGAACTGGCCAGCGCTTCAAACGCCTGCGCGGTACCGGCATAACTGCCGTGAACGGTATCCGGCAGACCAATCTGCGCCATCGTCGTTTTCAGCGCAGCCTGCGCATCTTCCAGCGCATAGCCGTCGGCGAGGTTGAACGCAATAGTAGTGGTCGCCGTCTGCCCCTGATGAGAAACCGACAGCGGTGCATTGGCTCCGCTAAAGGTAGCAAACGCCGACAGCGGCACCTGATTACCGGAATCGGTGACGACATACAGCTGATGCAGGACATCCGGATTACTGGTGTAGTCAGACGTCAGGTTCATCACCACGTGATACTGGTTCAGCGTTTTGTAGATCGTAGCGATCTGCCGCTGGCTGAAGGAGTTATTGAGCAGCGTGTCGATCATCTTCACGTTCACGCCGAGTTGCGTAGCGCGATCCCGGTCGATATTGAGCATGATCTCCTGCCCGCCGGTCTGCGCATCGGAATCCACACCGGTCAGTTGCGGCAGTTTCGCCAGCGCTTTCTGCACCTTCGGCGCCCATTCACGCAGCACGGAAAGATCGTCAGATTGCAGGCTGTACTGATATTGGGCGTTGGCACTGCGTCCACCGATATGCAGATCCTGCGCCGCCATCAGGAACAACTGCGCGCCCGGTTCTTTGCCAGTCGCCATCATCAGGCGGTTGGCGACCTGATTGGCCGTCGCGGTGCGTTTATCAAAATCTTTCAGACGTACAAAGAAGGTCGCGGTATTACGTGAACCAAAACCGCCGCTGCCCGCTGAACTCATTACCGCTTCTACCGCCGGATCGTCCTGAATGATCTTGCTGTATTTCAGCACCTGCGGCTGGATCGACTGGAACGAGGTGTTCTGATCCGCACGTAACATGCCCATCAGCATCCCGGTGTCCTGATCCGGGAAGAAGCCTTTTTCCACCACGGTATACAGATAGAAATTCAGCAGGATCGTCAGGAACAGGCCGACCAGCGTGATCAGCTGATGCCGCATTACCCAGCCGAGCGCCGCAGAATACGCCGCCAGCAATTTGTTCAGCCCGCGTTCGATCATGCGGTAAATGCGCGGCTGACGTTTTTCCACCGGCGGTTTACGTTTGAGGAAACGCGCACACAGCATCGGCGTCAGGCTCAGCGACACCAGCATGGAGATGATCAGCGAGACACTCAGCGTCACCGCAAACTCGCGGAACAGACGCCCGACGATACTGCCCATTAGCAAGATCGGGATGAAAACGGCAATCAGTGAAAGCGTCATCGACAGCACGGTGAAACTGACTTCCTGCGCGCCTTTCAGCGCCGCCCGCACCGGCCCCAGCCCTTCCTCGATGTGCCGCGTGATGTTTTCCAGCACCACAATGGCGTCATCGACCACGAAACCGGTGGAGATAATCAGCGCCATCAGAGAGAGGTTATCCAGGCTGTAGCCAAGCAGATACATCACCGCACAGGTGCCGATCAGCGAAACCGGCAGCGCCACCGCCGGGATCAGCACAGCATTCCAGTTACGCAGGAATACAAACACCACGGCGATCACCAGAAGCGTGGCTTCCAGCAAGGTCATTTCGGTATCGCGCAGTGAAGCAGAAACGTTCGGCGAGCGATCCAGCGCCAGATTAAGCTGCACGTCGCCCGGCAGACTTTCTTTCATCAGCGGCAGCGCGGCCTTGATCGCTTCGATGGTTTCCAGCATGTTCGCGCCAGCCTGACGCGTCACGCCAATCATGACCGACGGTGTGCTGTTGTAATAACCTACGTTGTATTTATCTTCAACAGAATCATACACATTGGCGATATCGCTCAGGCGGATTGCCGAGCCGTTGATGTAGGTGACGATCAGCGTTTTGTACTGCGCGGCGGTGCTTTGCTGGCCGTTACCTTCAATCATCCACGACTGATCCGAGCCTTGCAGCAGCCCTTTTGGCAGGTTGCTGGTGCTGTCGGCAATGGCTGTGCGAATGGTGTCGAGGGAAATTCCGTAAGAGGTGATCGCTTCCGGACGCAAATCAATGCGCACGCCCGGCAGCGCGGAACCGACCAGCGAAACCTGGCCGACGCCGTTCACCTGCGCGATTTTCTGTTGCAACTGGCTCGAGGCAATATCGTACAGCTCGCCTTTACTGCGCGTAGCCGACGTCAGTGCCAGCATGATAATCGGCGCATCCGACGGGTTGGCTTTACGATAGGTCGGCAGCGACGGCATGCTGCTCGGCAGCAAGGCGCGGGAGGCGTTGATCGCCGCCTGTACGTCGCGCGCCGCGCCGTTGATGTCGCGATCCAGATCGAATTGCAAAATGACGCTGGTCGAACTTTGCGAGCTGCGCGAGGTCATTTCCGTCACCCCGGCGATTTGCCCGAGCGCCCTTTCCAGCGGCGTCGCTACCGTTGCCGCCATGGTTTCAGGACTGGCACCGGGCAGACTGGCGCTGACCAGAATGGTCGGGAAATCCACCTGTGGCAGCGGCGCAACCGGCAGCAGGCGATATCCCAGCAAACCGAGCAGGAGTATCGCCAGCGTCAGCAGCATGGTGGCGACCGGACGGAAGATGAAGAAACGCGAAATATTCATTTATTCCGCCTGCTTCGCTGCGCGGCGATGACGCGGATTCAGTCGGTGAGAAAGCCGGTCAAACATCAGGTAAATCACCGGCGTGGAGAACAGTGTCAGAACCTGACTGAAGATCAGACCGCCGACGATCACCAGCCCCAGCGGCTGACGCAGTTCCGCGCCGGATCCGCTCGCCAGCATCAGCGGCAGCGCGCCAAGCAGTGCCGCCATGGTGGTCATCATGATCGGACGAAAGCGCAGTAAACAGGCCTGGTGGATCGCCTCACGCGGCGACAGCCCCTGTTTGTTTTCCGCATCCAGCGCAAAGTCGATCATCATAATGGCGTTCTTTTTCACGATCCCGATCAGCAGGATCACCCCGATCAATGCGATCAGGCTGAATTCCGTACCGGCAAAGATCAGCGACAGCAACGCGCCCACCGCCGCCGACGGCAGCGTGGACAGAATGGTCACCGGATGGATAAAACTTTCGTACAGAATGCCCAGCACCACATACATGGTCAGCAGCGCGGCGAGGATCAGCCACAGCGTGTTGCCGGTGGCACTTTCAAACGACGCCGCCGCACCCTGATAACGCAAAGTGATGCTGTCCGGCATGGCGATATCGGCCACGGTGGTTTTGATCGCCTGCTGCGCCTGTTCCAGCGAATAGCCGTCTTTGAGGTTAAAGGAGACGGTGACCGCCGGGAACTGGTTGAGGCGCGCTTGCAACAGTGCGCCGGTACGCATATGGATTTTGGCAATTGACGTCAGTTTCACCATGCCGTTAGTCGCACCGGAATTGGTGGTCGGGTTGCCGCTGTCCGACGTCGTGGTCGTGGTTGTCGTCGTTGTCGCTACCGTGCCGCTGGTCGAAGAACTGTTGTTGGTCGCCAGATACACATCATCAAACGACGCCGGTGACTGCTGGAACTCCGGGGCGACTTCCAGCACCACGCGGTACTGGTTCGCCTGGGTAAATATGGTGGAAACCAGTCGCTGACCGAACGCGTTGTACAACGCGGTATCGACATCCGAAGCGGTAATGCCGTAACGGGCGGCGGCATCGCGGTCCAGTTCTACATACGCAATCTGCCCCTGATTTTGCAGGTTGCTGACCACTTCGCTGAACTCCGGCTGTGTGCTGAGTTTTTCAATCAGCTTTGGCGTCCATTCCACCAGATTTTCACTGTCGGAGTCATCCAGCGTGAACTGGTACTGGCTTGGCGTGACCTGATCGTCAACGGTCAGATCCTGCGAAGCCTGCATGTACAGTTCGATGCCCGGCACATTTGCCGTCTCCTGTTGCAGACGCGCAATGATTGCCGGCGCACGTTCGCTGCGCTCATCGAAAGATTTGAGGCTGATCTGCAAACGCCCGCTGTTCAGGCTGGTGTTATTGCCGTCCACGCCAATGGTGGACGACACACTTTCCACATCCGGATCCTTGAGAATTGCGGCGGTCAGTAACTGCTGACGGCGTCCCATTTCGCTGAAGGATACGTCCTGTGAGGCCTGGGTGATCCCCTGGATCATCCCGGTATCCTGCGACGGGAAGAAGCCTTTTGGCACAATCACATACAGCAACGCGGTAAATACCAGAGTGGCGGCGGCGACCAGCAGAGTGAGCTTCTGGTGATTGAGCACCACGATCAGCATGCGGTCGTAACCGGCGATCATTTTGTCGAAGAACTCGCCGCCTTTACGGTAAAACTTGCTCTGTTTTTCTTCCGGCGTGTGGCGCAGTAAATAGGCGCACAACATCGGTGTAAGCGTCAGCGACACCACCATCGACACCAGTATTGACACCGCCAGCGTGATGGCGAATTCGCGGAACAAGCGTCCGACCACATCGCCCATGAACAGCAGCGGGATCAGCACCGCAATCAGCGAGAACGTCAGGGAAATAATGGTGAAACCGATTTGCTGCGAGCCTTTCAGCGCGGCCTGCATCGGCGTCTCGCCTTCCTCCAGCCTTCGCGAAATATTCTCGACCACCACGATGGCGTCATCGATAACAAAACCGGTGGCGATAGTCAGCGCCATCAGCGAGAGGTTGTTAAGACTGAAACCGCACAGGTACATCACGCCAAAAGTGCCGACCAGCGAGAGCGGCACCGCAACGCTCGGGATCAGTGTCGCAGCGACATTGCGCAGGAACAGGAAGGTGACCATCACCACCAGCGCGACAGACAGCAACAGTTCGAACTGCACGTCGCTGATCGAGGCACGAATGGTTTGCGTACGGTCGGATATCACGCTGATTTTGACCGATTCCGGCAGCGCTTCCTGCAATTTCGGCAGTTGCGCTTTGATGGCGTCCACCACCTGAATCACGTTGGCACCCGGTTGGCGCTGCACGCTGATAATAATGGCCGGTTGCTTGTTCGCCCAGGCAGACAAGTACTGATTTTCCGGCGCTTCGGAAAGCGTCGCGACATCGCGCAGACGCAGCGCTGCCCCGTTTTCGTAATTGACGATCAGATTGCCGTATTCGGCGGCGGTGCGCAGCTGGTCGTTGGCATCGATGGTGATCGAATGATGCGGGCCGTCGAAGCCCCCTTTCGAGCCGTTAACGTTACTGTTGCCGATCAGCGTATTGATGGTTTCCAGACTGAGGTTATGCGCCGCCAGTTTACGCGGATCGACCTGCACACGAACCGCAGGCTGATGACCGCCCGCCAGCGTGACCATACCGACGCCGGAAATCTGCGACAGTTTCAGCGCCACGCGGGTATTCACCAGATCCTGCACTTTGGTCAGTGGCAAGGATTCGGACGTCGCCGCCAGGGTCAGCACCGCGGCATCTGCCGGGTTCACTTTTTTGTAGGTCGGCGGATTCGGTAAATCGCTGGGCAGCAGGCTGTCCGCCGCGTTAATCGCCGCCTGGACTTCCTGCTCGGCCACGTCGAGGGACAAATCCAGCGAGAATTTCAGCGTGATAATGGAGGAACCGCTGGCGCTGGTGGAATACATCTGGCTCAGACCGGCCATCTGACCGAGCTGACGCTCAAGCGGGGCGGTGATCCCTGATGCCATCACATCCGGACTGGCGCCCGGATACAGCGTGGTCACCTGAATGGTCGGATAATCGACCTGCGGCAGCGCCGAGGTCGACAGCATGTTGTAGGCGAAAATCCCCGACAACAGCACGGCGACCATCAGCAGAATGGTCGCGACCGGCCGGAGTATAAAGAGGCGTGAAGGATTCATTTAGACCCGCTGTCTTTACCGGCTGTATTTGGAGTTGCATCGGGCGCGGCGACAGTTTTGTCGGCACCGGTGGTGGCTTTATCCACACCGCCACTTTGCTCGCGGGCTTTAGACGAGCCGTCCGCTGTTGCAGCTTCACCGGAATTCGGCGTGACAATCTCGACTTTGGTGCCGTTGTTCAGGCGGTCAATACCGGTAGTCACCACCTGCTCGCTCGGCTTCACACCGGACAAAATCGCCACCTGATCGTCACCAAAGTCTGGCCCGGATTTCACGCTGCGGCGCTCAATGGTGCTGTCGGCTTTCACCACATACACGAAGTCGCCGTCGCTGCTCAGTTGTAATGCTGCCGCCGGGATCACCGTGGCGTCTTTCAGGGTCGCGACCTGTAAGCGGGCATTCACAAACTGGTTCGGATAGAGTTTCTCATCGGCGTTATCGAACAGCGCTTTCAGCTTGATGCTGCCGGTGCTGGTATCAATTTCGTTGCTGATAAATTGCAGTTTGCCCTGTCCGAGCACTTCGCTGCCGCTCTGGTCAAAGGCAGTCGTCGGCAACTGATTGCCGCCACGCAGCGCTTTGAGCAAGGTTTGCAGATTGCTTTGCGGCACGCTGAAGGTAACGGCAATCGGCTGAGTCTGGGTAATCGTCACAATTCCGATGGTGGAACTGCTGGTAACCATGTTGCCCGGATCGACCAGACGCAGGCCGACATGGCCACTGACCGGTGCGGTGATTTTTGCGAACTCAAGATTCAGCTTGGCGGCAGCGATTTGTGCCAGATCGGCTTTCACGGCACCGGCATACTGACCGGCGGTCGCGATCTGGCTTTCCAGATCCTGACGGGCCAGGGAATCTTGCGCATACAGTTTGCGGTAACGCGCCAGCGTCAGTTCAGCGCTTTTCGACAGCGCCTGATTCTGCGCCAAATCACCCTGATATTGTTCCAGCGTGGCCTGATAACTGCGCGGATCAATCTGCGCCAGCAGCTGCCCCTGCTCGACTTTCTGCCCCTCGGTGAAATACACCTTCATCAGCTGACCATCCACCCGGCTGGTGACCGTAACTGTCGCATTAGCAACAACGGTACCCAGCGCACGCAGATACACCGGCACATCGGCTTGCGTGGCTTTTCCGGCCTGTACCGGTGTGGCCATTCCGGCCATCATCTGGCCGCGCATCGCACGCATTCCGCCGCGGCCCGGTTTTTTTTGGGCAGATGAGTCGGAAGCACTTTGATGGAAAGCAAAGAACCAGACCAGGATCGCAGCAACGATAATGGCGATGATAACCCACACGAGAGTGCGTTTTTTGGAACGAGACGAGGCAGTCGGCAGCATAAATTTCTTGGTTTCGCAGTATTAAAGAGGAGAAAGCAGCTGAAAAATGACCTTCAACCAGAGATTTTCAATATCAGTCAAAAACACATTATCCCTAAAAGGCTCACCGGCTGTTTTTAGGACAACGTAAAGATTTCGTTAGCAATTAAGAATTTTTATTTCGTTCAGCAGGATGAATTATACGCACTAATTTATCCTTTCTGACCCTTTAATGTTAAGAACTAAATGAGAATGAATATTGAAGACACAGACAGAAAATCATTATGAAGTGTCAGCCAGTCGTGGAATTTTGTCAGGAAAACGCAGGTTTAGCGTGAAATTTAACCTGCCAGCTCACCTTAACTGGTTATAAAACCAGAGGTAAATCCCGAAAATTGGATGTATTGATAATTTATATTGTTTGCGCCGACCACGGCTTGATAAGGTGAATTTTCTGATTGGTTTTCATCTTCTTGGAAGGGATTCAGGCGAATGCAGAAAAAATTTCAATCCAGACCGGTGATTGGGGTAACGCTGGACAGTGAGGAAGCCGGTGGCTACGCCGATTTCCCCTGGTATGCCCTGCGTCAAAACTACCTGAAAAGTCTGGCAGAGCTTGGCGCAGTACCGCTGGCTTTGCCGCACCACGCGGAACTGGCGGATGAATATCTGTCGATGTGCGACGGTATTGTCGTGACCGGCGGCGCGTTTGATGTTCCGCCTGAACTCTTTAATGAGCAACTGACCAGCGATCAGGTGCGTCTGAAACCGGCCCGTACTGAATTTGAAAAAGCCATCGTCAAAGGTGCCATGCAGCGCAATATGCCGCTGCTGGGGATTTGCGGCGGTCAGCAGCTGCTTGCCGTGTTAACCGGCGGCACGCTCCATCAGCACATTCCCGATGCACTGCCCGATGCCCTTGAACACAGCACGACCGTCGATACAGAAAACGCCAGCGGCAAAAAGCGCGCCCGTCATCCTGTAGAGATTGTTGAAGGTTCGCTGCTCAGCCGCTGCGTCGATCGCGATCATTATGAGGTCAACAGCTCGCATCATCAGGCGGTGAAATCGGTAGGCCCCGGCTGCATTGTGAATGCTTATGCGCCTGACGGCGTGATCGAAGGCATTGAGTGCGAGGAGTATGATTTCTGCCTGGGCGTGCAATGGCACCCTGAATATCAGCAACATCAGCAGGATACGCAACTGCTGAAAGCCTTTGTCGCAGCATCGTCGCGCTATCAGCAGTCAATGCGTACGGCGGGTAAAGCCATGACAGAAGCGATGAACGACGCGATTTCCCGTCCGGGGAATGAGCAGGCGTGAATCAGGCGGCGCTTAAAATCAGAACCGCCCAGATACTGCATGATCTGGGCATCGACCCGCAGGTTATCGCACACCGTACGCTGCCTTACTTTGAAGAAGTAAGTGAGTACTTACTCGAGGATACGGAAACCGACGCGGAGAGCGGCAAAGTTTACCGGCTGATCTCCCCCGCGGCTGCCGCCTGGCATCAGATGAAACAACAGGCTGCCGCCGACGGCGTGGGCATTTATCTGGTCTCTGCTTTTCGCAGTCTGGATTATCAGGCCGGATTAATCCGCATCAAACAGCAGGCAGGCATCCCACCGGAAGTTTTCTTCACCTCGCTGGCACCGCCCGGATGCAGCGAACATCACACCGGTCGCGCCATAGATATCAATACCCCCGGCTGCGACGAAGTGACCGGCGTTTTTGGCGAAACAGACGCTTTTCGGTGGCTGAAAACTCACGCCGCCCGCTTCGGTTTCGTGATGTCCTTTCCGCTGAATAATCCCTGGGGCTTTATTTATGAGCCGTGGCACTGGTGCTGGCATCCGCAATAAAACACAGTGACCTGCGTCTCAGTTTCCATAACTAAAATTGTCGTCGAAACATTTATCTGTTAGGCCAATTTTCTGTTTCATTTTTAGCACAAATAAAACACACTATGCCCTCAACAGGTGTCTGCCAGACAGATGCCTGATCCCAACATCTTCTTATAAGTCTTAAATTTCAATGCAATCAGATACCGTTTCGCGCAGGACAGCATGGCTACGCGTTGTGATGATGGCTATTGCCGCGTTCATCTTCAACACCACTGAATTCGTGCCTGTCGGATTACTTTCCGACATCGCCGCCAGTTTCAACATGAAGACCGCTCAGGTCGGTCTGATGCTGACCATCTACGCCTGGGTTGTGGCGCTGATGTCACTGCCGCTGATGCTGCTGACCCGCAATGTTGAGCGAAAGCGCTTACTGATCGTCATCTTCGTGATATTCATCGCCAGCCATATTCTTTCGGTCGTGGCCTGGGATTTCTGGAGTCTGGTGGCCTCGCGTGTCGGTATCGCCCTCGCCCACGCCATTTTCTGGTCGATCACCGCGTCACTGGCAATCCGTGTCGCACCGGCCGGTAAAAAAACACAGGCACTCAGTATGTTAGCCACCGGTACCGCGCTGGCGATGGTGCTGGGCTTACCGCTGGGACGCCTGATCGGACAATATCTCGGCTGGCGCACCACCTTTATGAGCATCGGCATCGTTGCGCTGCTGACGCTGATTTGCCTGATCAAACTATTGCCGCCGCTGCCAAGTGAACATACCGGTTCACTGAAAAGCGTGCCGATGTTATTCCGCCGTCCGGCGCTGGTCGGCATGTATCTGCTTACTGCACTGATAGTGACTGCTCACTACACGGCGTACAGTTACATCGAGCCGTTTATCCAGACCGTCGCGAATATGGGTGAAAACTTCACCACCTTCCTGCTGCTGATTTTTGGTGGCGCAGGTATTCTCGGCAGCATTGCGTTCAGTGTGCTTGGCAACCGCTTCCCGGCGGCGATGCTCAGCGGCCCGATCTTGCTGGTCACCCTCAGCATGTTGCTGTTATTTGTGGCGGTGATGAATCCGGTCGCTATTTCAGTCCTTTGTGTGATCTGGGGGCTGGCAATGATGATTATCGGCCTGGCACTGCAGGTGCGTGTACTGGCGCTGGCGACCGATGCAACGGACGTTTCAATGGCGCTGCTTTCCGGCATCTATAACATTGGTATAGGCGCGGGGGCGCTGATCGGCAATCAGGTGAGTCTGCATCTGGAAATGAGTAACGTCGGCTATGCGGGCGGGCTGATCGGCTGCATCGCGTTGGTCTGGTGTCTGACGATTTTCAAACGCTATCCGCAGCTGAAAGTAACGAACTGATATCGGGACTTGAAAAGGAAAACCGGCACATCTGCCGGTTTTTTTATGCCTGAATGTTCATGGAATTAACGCAATAACTTCAGATTCCCCGTCAGCGATTTAATCCATTTTTCCGGCCCGACCAGGCCCACGCCATCGAGTACTTCATCGTATAAATCCCGCCGCGGAAACGTCATTTCATACTGCTCAAACTGATGCATCGTGCGCGCAAATGCCGGGAACGGCACCACGCTGCGCTCGCCTGCTGCGTCCAGCGCTTTGAACATCAGCGCCTTAATGTGATCCGGCGTTGCCTGCAGAATGGGCAGCGGAGTTTTAGAGATAGTATCGGTCGTGACGCCCTTTGCATCCGTCAGTGAACTGCCCGCCAGCATCGGGAATTTTGCTGCTAATCCGATGCCAATTACGCCTGCCGTGTTCGCCAGTAATCCCGGTGGAAGATCAGGATTGAGGATAATTGCTACCCGCAGGTTGTCTGCCATTTTGTCCGCCCTTTTCATCATTATTGATGAAAAAAAGGATAGCGTTGAGACACTGAAAGGTGCTTTCTTTTTGCGCGGTAAAATGCCCTAATCTGGTTATCCCTTCCTCATAATCACATTTAAAAGGCAGATTATGTCTGTATCTGAAATTTCGCCGGCAGACTTTCGCATTCTTAAACAACTACAGAGTTCAGGCAGAATGACCAATCAGGAGCTGGCGGAAAAAGTGGGCATGGCTGCCTCGCCGTGCTGGCGGCGCATGAAACACCTGGAAGACAGCGGTGTGATCACCGGTTATCAGGCGAACATTGACCGGAAAAAGATTGGTCTTGGATTGCTGGCTTTTATCCGGGTGAAAATCGACAGCCACAGCGAGGAAGATGCCCAGAGTTTCGAACAGGAAGTCGGCGCGCTGCCCTCGGTGATTGCCTGTTATGCAATTGCCGGTGACGCAGATTTTCTGTTGCAGGTGGTGGGGAAAGATCTCGACAGTTTTTCCAGCTTCGCGATGGAAGTCGTGCGCCGTTTACCGGGGATTAAAGAGATGCAAACCTCGTTTGTCCTGCGGGAAGTGAAACCGCTGAATGTGTTGCCGCTGGAGGGGATTTAAGGACATTCGAGGGTATGGCAAAATGCTGAACGATGTTGAATAAAACACTTCCTGACCAACATGACAAGTAGATAGTTATGCGATAAAATTTACATAAATATGCAAAATCCCTTTTACCTGAACCCGGTTTTGCGTTATCAATATAGGCATTGAAACCTTTAGCAGACAGACCTAATTCATACAGGATTTAATCGATGACAACTATTCTCAAGCACCTTCCTATCAATCAGCGTGTCGGTATCGCGTTCTCCGGCGGTCTGGACACCAGTGCAGCGCTGCTGTGGATGCAGAAAAAAGGCGCGATCCCTTATGCGTACACGGCAAACCTGGGTCAGCCTGATGAAGAAGATTACGATGCCATTCCGCGTAAAGCGATGGAGTACGGTGCAGAGAAAGCCCGCCTGATTGATTGCCGTAAACAACTGGTTGCTGAGGGCATTGCCGCCATTCAATGTGGCGCATTCCATAACACCACCGCAGGCGTGACGTACTTTAACACCACCCCGCTGGGTCGCGCCGTAACCGGCACCATGCTGGTTGCCGCAATGAAAGAAGACGGCGTGAATATCTGGGGCGACGGCAGCACGTACAAAGGTAACGATATCGAACGTTTCTATCGTTACGGTCTGCTGACCAATGCTGAACTGAAGATTTATAAACCGTGGCTGGATACCGACTTTATCGATGAACTCGGCGGCCGTCATGAGATGTCCGAATTCATGATTCAGTCCGGTTTCGATTACAAAATGTCGACCGAGAAAGCCTACTCAACCGACTCCAACATGCTGGGTGCGACACACGAAGCCAAAGATCTGGAATTCCTCGATTCCGGCGTCAAAATCGTTAATCCGATTATGGGCGTGAAGTTCTGGGATGAGAACGTTGTCGTGAAAGCGGAAGAAGTGGTTGTCCGTTTTGAACGCGGTTATCCGGTTGCACTGAACGGCGTAACCTTTGACGACAGCGTTGAGCTGATGATGGAAGCCAACCGCATCGGTGGTCGTCATGGTTTGGGTATGAGCGACCAGATTGAAAACCGTATTATCGAAGCCAAAAGCCGTGGCATCTACGAAGCCCCGGGAATGGCGCTGCTGCACATCGCTTACGAGCGTCTGCTGACCGGTATTCATAACGAAGACACCATCGAGCAATATCACGCAAATGGCCGTGTTCTGGGTCGTCTGCTGTATCAGGGCCGTTGGTTCGATCCACAAGCACTGATGCTGCGTGACTCCGCTCAGCGTTGGGTCGCCAGCGAAATCACCGGTGAAGTCACTCTGGAACTGCGTCGCGGCAACGACTACACCATCATGAATACCGTGTCTGAGAACCTGACTTACAAACCAGAGCGTCTGACCATGGAAAAAGGCGATTCTGTGTTCTCACCAGATGACCGTATTGGTCAGCTGACCATGCGTAACCTGGATATCACCGATACCCGCGAGAAACTGCAAAACTACGTTGAGACAGGCTTGCTGACTTCTTCCGCCTCTACCGGTTTACCGCAGGTGGATAACAATAATCTGCCACGCGGATTGCAGGTGAAGAATAAGTAATTGCTGTTGGTTTAAACAATTTGCAAGAAGTTGCAGAAGTCCCTTGTATGCTCCTCCCCCTGCGAAGGGGGAGGCTGGGAGGGGGTTTAGCAAACCCTAAAACAGTGGATGTTTCCGCATTGCGATCTGACCTTAATACCCCACCC
>NZ_JYDG01000080.1:0-40388 GCF_003263545.1 Rahnella sp. AN3-3W3 | reverse complement strand
TGTGGTCGGCGAGAGAGGATTCGAACCTCCGACCCACTGGTCCCAAACCAGTTGCGCTACCAAGCTGCGCTACTCGCCGATGTCGTGCATCTTACTACTTTCTGATGCTAACTGCATCATTTAAATGAAATTTGTGTGTGGTGCGAAGGGAGGGACTCGAACCCTCACATCCGAAGGACACTAACACCTGAAGCTAGCGCGTCTACCAATTCCGCCACCATCGCATGTCACAATCACAAAATCATTTTTAGAGTGGGGTGGCTAATGGGGCTCGAACCCACGACAACTGGAATCACAATCCAGGGCTCTACCAACTGAGCTATAGCCACCATATCTCTAACTACTAACGTGAACTGTCAGACTTCAACATTTCACCGCAACTCTAGCGCATACTAAATGGTGCGCCCGACAGGATTCGAACCTGAGACCTCTGCCTCCGGAGGGCAGCGCTCTATCCAGCTGAGCTACGGGCGCTTAGCGCCGTTGCGGGTGGGGATACTACGGTTTTAACGCTTGGCTGTCTAGTGCTTTTTTTCAGAAATATTGCGTTTGATTACGCTTTATCCAATACGCATTAAAAGTAAGCGCCTTCCCTTCCCCACCCATGACTTACGGCGTTATTTTAGTTTTTCCGACGTCAGCGCGGCACGTTTGTGCATGCCGAGGCCGAAGTATATCAGCGACACCGCCGCGATGAAAATCCCACCTACCAGCAATGAAACGCGGGTATCCGGATTAATCGCCATACCGACCAGCACACACGCCAGGAAAAGCAGCGTCAGATAGTTGGTATAAGGAAAAAGAATCGATTTAAACGGATGGTTTTTCAGTTTCTCTTTATGCGCATCACGAAAACGCAGCTGGCTGATCAGTACCACAAACCACGGCACCATGCCCGGCAATACGCTGGCGCTGTAAACGTACACAAACACTTTCTCAGGATTCGGAATGATGTAGTTCAGGCACGAACCGACCAGCAGACACAAAATCGTGATCGCAATGCCGTAAACCGGCACACCGCTTTTAGATACATTGCTCAGGAACGCAGGCAGCTGACGATTCTGAGACAACGCATACAGCATACGTCCGCAGCTATACATGCCGCTGTTACAACCCGACAGTGCCGCTGTCAGCACCACAAAGTTGATAATACCCGCCGCTGAAGCGATACCAATCTTCGCGAAGGTCAGCACGAACGGACTGCCGTGCGAGCCCATTTCGTTCCACGGGAAGATGGTGATAATAACGAAAATCGCGCCAACGTAGAAAATCAGGATACGCCACAGGATGTTATTGATGGCGCGTTTGAGGGTAACCTGCGGGTTTTTGGCTTCACCGGCGGTGATACCCACCAGTTCCACGCCCTGATAGGACGCCACGACAATACACAGCGCAAACAGGAAGCCTTTCCAGCCGCCGGCAAAGAAGCCGCCGTGCGCGGTCAGGTTCGCAAACCCCACCGGTTCGCCGTGATTACCAAATCCGAAGAAAATCACTGCCAGCCCGACCACGATCATCACAATGATGGTGGTGATTTTGATCAGCGCAAACCAGAACTCCATTTCGCCATAGAGTTTCACAGCCGCGAGGTTTGCCGCAGCAACAATCGCCACAGCCGCCAGCGCGGGGATCCACTGCGGTAAATCCGGGAACCAGTATTGCGCGTAAACGCCAATCGCGGTGATTTCGGAAATCCCCACCGCTATCCACATGAACCAGTAACTCCACGCGGTGAGATAACCGTAATACGGCCCGAGATATTTATGCGCATACACCGCAAACGAACCGGCCACCGGCTCCAGATGCAGCATTTCGCCCATCGAGCGCATGATAAAGAAGACGAACACACCGGCCAGAATGTACGCCAGTAACACTGACGGCCCGGCCCATTTCAGGGTGCTCGCCGCGCCCATGAATAATCCAACACCGATGGTACCGCCCAGAGCGATCAGCTCAATATGTCTCGCCTCCAGCCCCCGGTGTAGCCCACCCTTTTCTTCTTTATTCTCCATAGATCCTCAATTTCTCTCTCGTTGTGTTTGCCTTCCGGAAGGAGCGGAATGTTATTTTTATTGTGATGATGCCCGTATAGGGCGGAAAAACGGCGTTATGGTTCCGTATTTTCCGACGAGTTGCAAACGCCTATTGAGAAAGATAAGCACTGATATGCAAAGCGGACAGGAAACACAGGCAAGAGAAGTGAAGAAATGAGAGGTGACGCGCCGTCCTGAAGATTCAGAACGGCGGATTCATTACAGACGACCGGTGTAGTAATAACGCACGAATTTGAGCAGTTTTAGCTGACGACGCAAACGGCTTGGCTGCAAAATAAGACGATAGAGCCATTCCAGCCCCATGTTTTGCCAGATTTTTGGTGCCCGTTTCACGTGGCCGGTGAAAACGTCGTAGGTGCCTCCGATGCCCATATAGAGCGCATCCGGATGAACCAGACGACAATCACGCATCAGGATTTCCTGTTTCGGCGAGCCCATCGCCACCGTCACAATCGCTGCCCCGCTGCCTCTGACGCGTTCGAATAACGAGCCACGCTGCTCCGGCGTAAAGTAGCCATTCTGGCTGCCGACAATATTGACGTTCCACTGCGTGCGCAGCTTTTCTTCCGTTTGTTCCAGAACTTCAGGTTTGCCGCCAATCAGAAAGACCGGCGTTCCTTCACGACCGGCGCGATCCATCAGGCCTTCCCAGAGATCGGCACCGGCGATACGGGAAACCTGCGCCTGCGGGTATTTACGGCGGATGGCCCGCACAATGCTGATACCGTCGGGATATTTGTATTCAGCGCGGCCAATCAGCTCACTCATTTCCGGATTACTTTCGACGGTCAGTACTTTCTCGGCATTTATCGCCACCAGCGCACCGGTTTTCACCTTGTGACCGGCAAAAAGGTAATCGAGAAAATGCGCCATATCACGAAAGCCCCAAAGGCGGATCCCGCGGATATCGTATTGCGGAACGTTATTCTCCAGATTCATGACTCTTCCTTACTGCCAGCGGCTCCATGAGGTTTTTTCTGCGGGGTATTTTGGCACGTATCAGCCCGGCGGCGTCAAACATCCAGTACAACAATTTGGCCACCACCAGACATGCGCCGAAAACGACACAGAAGAAGACCACCCGCGAAAAGAAGGAATCCACGCCTTCACGGGCCAGCACAATCATATTAAAGACCGCACCGAAGCAAAAACTTTGCAGGATGGCGGCTTTGTAGCGGTTGGTGTCTGCTTTGCCTTTTTCGTACAACCAGTCGAACCATTTGATGATCATACCGACGGCGACAGCGCCCAGCGGGATAAACCACACGCCGCCCATCACCACCAGCGAGCCAATCAGCGTTGGTGAAATCGCCAGACCGGAATGGTTATCCAGCACTTCCCAGGTGAAATAGTTTGCCGAGTTGAGCACCACGCCCGGGCGATCGTGCCAGAGCCAGCCGGGGATAAAGACGTAGAAATCACGCACAATCGGTGCCAGTCCCTGAAAACTGATTTTGTCGTAGTTTTGCAGCAACAGCCCCAGATTCTCCCACGGCGAAAAGGTATCGCGCGTCAGATAAAGGAAGGTATAAATGGCTTCCGGACCGCTGACGTTCAGACCGTAGCGTTTCAGCGCCAGCCAGAACATCCCGACGATACCCAGCACGCCCGCCGCCGCCAGCATCCATAAGCTGATCCAGCCACGAACAATGCCGATAAACAGAAACAGGGCGAACGCGATAATGATATTGGCGCGGGTTCCGCCGACGATGACATACGTCAGGAAGCCAAACGCCACCGTACTGGCAAGGAAAAACAGCCAGCGGCGCACGTCAGGTTTGAGGAAAAAGACCACCAGCATGGCCGGAATAAAGAAGTAGAAGAAGCGCTTGAGCGCCACGCCGGACACATCGCTGGAGAATATCTGGCTGTAAGACTTGAGCTTAAACAGCAAAAAGCCGTTATGCGCAAAGAAAATAGAAACCGTCACCACCGCAATCAGCGCCAGCAACATCCAGGTGAGATGGGTTTCCACCCGGTTCATGGTAAACAGCGGGCGTGAAGGCCCGTCACGTTTTGCCTTCAGCCGTGTTTTATAGCTGACGTAATAAATGCCGTAGAAACAGGTGGCGGCCAGCATGGCCTGCAACAGGTTTTCGACCGGCACCACTTTCACATCAAACTGGAATACCAGCAGACAAGTCAGAGGAAAACCGAAATAGAACGTCAGCAGATAGAGCAGCGAAAACAAGACGTTGAAGTTAAAGCGCACGCGGCGAAACTCTTTATACGTCAGCGTCAGAATGAACAGCAGCGAGAACGCATACACCAGTGACAAGCCACCGAGCTGTGTCAGCGTCATGATGCGTCTCCCGCCGCCAGCTGCAAGGCCTGCTGCCAGCCCGCGATGTAATTCGGATTAAAAAAGGCGATATTTTGGCGGTCGGCGCTCAGCAACTGGCGTCGTGCTTCCGCCACTGTTTTGGCATCCAGCGCATCACCATAAAACAGCACAGGCAAATGCTGCTCAGCCAGATCCTGCCAGAACGGATTCTGACGGCTGACAACGAACGGCACGCCGAACTGGATAAGCAGACATTGCGTCCCAATGCCCTGCTGGCGGTCGAAAATAAAATACCCCAGCGAGCAGCGGCGCAGCACGTTGAGATAGTCGTCAAACGCCATCGCGCCGGTCATCAGTTCAACGTGTTCAGGCGCAAAAAGTTTCAATGCTTCAGCACGAACCTGCTCAATGTAAGTCTGGTTATTGGCCGGATAGCCCATCGGGATAATCACCCGGATATCGGCTCCGAACTGCTGATGCAAAGAATGCAGCGCTTCAATATGCCGGTTAGTGCGATCGCCGGAGTTACCGACAAGAACCGTCATCGGCCCTTCGGGCTGGGGCAAATCCGCAGGCTGCGTCAGCGCCGGATCCATCCGCGTCGGGAAATAGAGCAACGAAGAAGGCACGCGGGGATGGCGCTGATGGAAGTGGATCAGGTCACCGCGGGTGGCGAAAACATGCCCGATACGGCCCTGCGCCAGACGACGCATCAGATAGAACAGGCGGAATTTCAGACCGCCTGCCGATTCATAAAGGTCTGCGCCCCAGATATGCCAGCTGACCTGTCGCGCCTTAATTTTGCCGGTCAGCAATGCCAGCCAAAGTGTCGGATTAAACTGGCCGTGGAAGAAAAAGTGATGTGTCCGCTCCTGCGCACGGGAAATCACCGCCGCCGCCAGCGTCTTTTTATCCGGATAAACGCGAATATCCAGACGCGTGAACTCAGCAAACGCTGATGCATCCGCCGCCGCGACCATAAAATGACAAATCAGCTTTTCCGGCGCGCATTCGGCCAGTACATCATTAAAAAAGCGCAGTACGGTGACATTATGGTGGGGAATGTCAGATCCCAGAACGTGAATCAGCGTTGTCATGCTCGTCTACGATAGATAACAAATACGGTGCAACACAGGGTGAAATAGACGATGTAGGTCGCCATATAGGCCTGTGCAGCGCCAAGAGAACCGTGTATCGGGATCAGCCAGTGAGAGAATCCCGTCAGTAACGCGAACTGGCTGATTTCAGTCAGCACGTAAAAGCGCAATGACGCTCTGGCGATCACCAGATACCCAAAAACATACGAGCCGACTTTCAGCACATCGCCGACCAGCTGCCACGCGAACAAATCTCGCATTGCGATAAATTGTTTTGAAAACAGCAGCCAGATAGCGAAGTCGCGCAGCAGCCAGACGGTAAAACTGACCGCCGCTACCGCAGGCAAAACGAATTTCAGCGATTTCACAATCTCGCGAGTGACATCGCGTTTATCGGTCATGCGCGATAACGTCGGTAACAGATACACGCTGAAAGAGGCGGTAATGAACTGTAAATAGGCATCGGAAATGCTGCTGACACCCTGCCAGATCCCCACATCTTTCCAGCTGTAATGCTCCGCCAGCAGATTTCGCATCATCACATACGCCACCGGTAAGGTAACGGAGGTGATCAGCGCCATCAGCGTAAATTTGCCCAGATGGCTGGCGATAAAGCGATCCCAGCCAGGCTTTAAATAATGCAGCGGGAAGGATTTTCGCCGCCACAACATACCGCCCGCAGGCAGGATCACCAGCGCCGGCACCAGCGCCAGCCCGGCCAGAGCGCCTTCATAGCCGCCCAGCTTAAAGCACAGCAGATAGGCCAGAAGACCGATCAGGCTGCCGCCGATCACCGCCAGCGCGTTGCCCATGGCATCACGGTAGCCTTTCAGGATGGCCTGAAAATAGTTGGCGTAGGCGATGCCCATCTGAATAAAAGCCACAAAGCGGACGACCGCCTGGTAGCGGTCATGGCCGAACAGCGCGACACTCACCGGTCCGGCGGCCAGCAGAAACACGGCCGCCAGCACCGTCGAGAAACCTAAAATCAGCGTGGAAGACGTGCCGAGAACGGCTTGTAACCGCTCCGGGTTTTCATGATGTTCAGCGACGTATTTGGTAACGCCGTTGAAAATGCCGGCACCAGAAAGCACGCCCAGCACGGTCACCAGCTGGCGGAAATTCCCCGCCTGCCCCACACCATCAGGCCCGAAAACCACCGCCAGCAGTTTCACCACCAACAGCCCGGCACCGATTTTAATCAGCGTGGAACCGGCGGTCCAGACGGACGCTTTTGCCAGCGACATATCAGGCGAAATATTGCAGCATGGCCGCAATCACCGTGCGCTGGGTATCGTCGGTCATGTTGTAGAACAACGGCAGTCGCACCAGACGTTCGCTCTCTTTGGTCGTGAAACGATCGACACCAGAGAAACGACCAAAATCTTCACCCGCCGGACAGGCGTGCAGCGGGATGTAATGGAATACAGTCAGGATATCCGCCGCTTTCATGTGACGAATAAACGCGTCGCGGTCTTCGATATCGTTCAGGCGGACATAGAACATGTGGGCGTTTTGCACGCAATCCTGCGGAACTGAAGGCAACTGAACGCGGCCAGCGTCGGCCAGATCCTGCAACGCTTCGTAATACTCATTCCAGATGCTCAGACGGCGCTGGTTAATCTTTTCAGCGGCATCGATATTTCCCCACAGATACGCGGCCTGTAAATCGGACATCAGATAACTGGAACCGATATCACGCCAGGTGTATTTATCCACCTGCCCGCGGAAGAACTGACTGCGGTTAGTGCCTTTTTCGCGAATGATTTCAGCGCGGTCAATCAGCGCCGGATCGTTAATCAGCGTTGCCCCGCCTTCGCCACCCGCAGTGTAATTTTTGGTTTCGTGAAAACTGAAACAGCCGATATGACCTATAGTGCCCAGCGCTTTGCCTTTATAAGTCGACATCACGCCCTGCGCCGCATCTTCCACCACAAACAGACGATGCTTTTCGGCCAGCGCCATAATGGTGTCCATTTCACAAGCCACACCGGCGTAATGCACGGGAACAATCACTTTCGTTTTCTCAGTGATCGCCGCTTCAATCAGGGTTTCATCGATATTCATGGTGTCCGGACGGACATCAACAAACACGATTTTGGCACCACGCAGCACGAACGCATTAGCGGTCGAGACAAAGGTGAAGCTCGGCATGATCACTTCGTCGCCGGGCTGAATGTCGAGCAATAACGCCGCCATTTCCAGAGAAGCGGTACAGGATGGCGTCAGCAACACTTTCGGGCAGTTAAAACGTTGTTCAAACCACTTCTGGCAGCGCAGGGTAAATCCGCCATCGCCACACAGTTTGCCGCTGCTCATCGCCTCGCGCATGAAATCAATTTCAGTACCCACAATCGGTGGCGCATTAAAAGGGATCATCGTTTCACCTGTACAACCAGTATGCCGTGCGGGCAACTTTGCCACCGCTGGCGAGATAAAGATTCAAGGCCGCGAGATTGCCGGTTTGGGTGGCGACATACAATCGCGACACGCCCTGTTCAGCACACCATTTTTTCGCAGCCGCCATTAACTTTTTGCCCGCTCCCTGCCCCTGACACTCAGGTCTGACAGCCAGCAGGCCGATTCTTACGTCATCTTCGGACAAACGTCGCAGCGTGACAAAACCCAGTTCGTTGCCCTGTTCATCGTCTGCCCACAGGCAAAGGTGATCAAAGGTGCCGAGAACCGCTTTTTCTGCCCACATCGCGTAAAAACGTGCGCTGTCATCCGGCTGATACCAGGGTGCGCGAAAACGACTGAGGCGAAATGCCTGACGGGCAATTGCGGTCGCATCGGCAATGTCTTCCGGAATGGCCAGACGCCCGGCCGCCAGCGCGTTATCCTGCGGCGTCACCGTCACGCAAATGTCCGTTTCACCTTCTGCCAGCCGGAAACCCAGCGCCGAAAGCGCATCCAGCGTGTGCGTTTCTGACGCATCCACTTTCGCCTGCACCAGCGCATAGTCATCCAGCGCCTGTGTCGTGATGCCAGTCGCTGTGGTGTCCGGTGTCAGTCGCGCGCTTTTCAGCCCGAAGAATTCACTCTCCCAGACCAGCGGTTCAAGCACGCCGCGCAACGGCTGGTTTATCGCCATACGCCTTTGGTATCCACAATCCAGGACTGCTGGATCTGATCGGCGGGGATCGCTTTAAACGATTTATGATCGACCAGCATCACCAGCAGATCGGCTTCTTTCAGCGCACGATCAACAGGCTGTAGCGTGACTTTGTCCGCGAGTGACGCCGGAAGATGATGCACGTTAGGTTCAACCGCCCAGGTTTCACCTGAATGCCAGTCAGCAATCAGATTGGTCACTTCAACTGCCGGACTTTCGCGGAGATCGTCAATATTCGGTTTAAAAGCCAGCCCGAAGCAGGCGATTTTGATATCAGCAGCACGCTTGCCGGTCACGGTAAGGCAATCCGCCAGCGCCGCTTTCACACGGTCAACGACCCAGTGCGGTTTGCTGTCGTTCACTTCACGCGCCGTGCGGATCATGCGCGCCAGCTCAGGGTTTTGTGCCACGATAAACCACGGATCAACTGCGATACAGTGGCCGCCGACACCCGGACCGGGTTGTAAAATATTCACGCGCGGATGGCGGTTCGCCAGACTAATCAGTTCCCAGACGTTAATCCCCTGTGCATCACAAATCAGCGACAGCTCGTTCGCAAAGGCAATATTCACGTCACGGAAACTGTTTTCGGTCAGCTTGCACATTTCAGCGGTGCGGGAATGGGTGATCACACATTCGCCTTCGAGGAAAATGTTATACAAGTCACTGGCTCGCTGTGAACACACCGAAGTCATGCCGCCAATCACGCGGTCATTTTTAATCAGCTCAACCATCACCTGCCCAGGCAAAACACGTTCAGGACAGTAGGCGACGTTGATATCAGATTGCTCGCCGGCCTGCTGAGGGAAGCTCAGATCAGGGCGGGCTTCTGCCAGCCACTGCGCCATTTGCTCTGTCGCACCGACCGGTGAAGTGGATTCCAGAATAATCAGATCGCCTTTTTTCAGAACCGGCGCCAGCGAGCGGGCGGCAGATTCGACGAATTTCATATCCGGCAAATGATCGCCCTTAAATGGCGTCGGTACGGCAATCAGGAACGCATCAGCCGGTTCAGGCTGCGTCGTTGCGCGCAGGAAACCGTCTTCAACCGCACGCTTTACCAGCACATCAAGGTCTGGCTCAACAATATGGATAGCCCCGCGGTTAATGGTTTCCACAGCGTGCTGATTGATATCCACACCCACCACTTTTTTCTGACGGGAGGCGAAAGCGGCGGCGGTAGGTAAACCGATGTAACCCAGGCCAATAACAGAAATAGTGTCAAAACTCATTGTGATACCCAATGATTTTTCAAAGCGTCAAGAATGTGGCGACAGGCATGCCCGTCACCGTAAGGATTGTGCGCCCGGCTCATGCTGTTGTATTCGTTTTCATCGTTCAGCAGGCGATTCACTTCCTCTACTATTTTAGCGGGATCTGTCCCTACCAGCCGCACCGTTCCGGCATCAACCGCTTCCGGGCGTTCGGTAGTTTCACGCATCACCAGCACGGGCTTGCCCAGCGACGGCGCTTCTTCCTGCACGCCACCGGAATCGGTGAGGATCAGATACGCTTTATCCATCAGATAGACAAACGGCAGATAGTCCTGCGGATCAATCAGAACAATATTATCAATGCCTTGCAGAATGCGGTTCACCGGTTCACTGACGTTCGGATTGAGATGGACCGGATAAACGATTTGTACGTCGGGATGCTGACGGGCGATGTCCGCTAAAGCCGAGCAGATGCGCTCAAAGCCTTCCCCGAAACTTTCGCGACGGTGGCCGGTGACCAGAATCAGCTTTTTAGCGGCATCAAGGAACGGGTAGCTATCCGCCAGTTGCTGAGCCAGCGACGCATCAGTGTTAAAGCGATCGCGTACCCACAGCAGCGCATCAATCACGGTATTGCCGGTGACAAAAATGCCCTGCGGAGCAATATTTTCCTGCTGCAAATTTGCGCGGGCGTTTTCCGTCGGTGCGAAATGCCACTTAGCCAGATGCCCGGTCAGCAGACGGTTGCCTTCTTCCGGCCAGGGAGAAGAGAGATCGCCGGTACGCAATCCTGCCTCAACATGACCGACAGGGATCTGGTGATAAAACGCAGCAAGGCTAGCCGACAATGTCGTCGTCGTATCGCCATGCACCAGAACTACATCAGGCTGGAATTCATCCAGCACAGGCTTCAGCCCGGTCAGGATGCGGCTGGTAATTTCCGTCAGCCCCTGCCCCGGTTTCATGACATTAAGATCATAATCCGGCGTAATTTCAAAGAGGCGTAATACCTGGTCGAGCATTTCACGGTGCTGGGCCGTGACACAAACTTTGGATTCAAATGCCGCATCCTGCGACAAAGCGAGCACCAGCGGGGCCATTTTAATGGCCTCCGGACGGGTGCCGAAAATCGTCAACACTTTCACAATGTGTTTCTCTTATTTTTACGGCGAGTCAGGGCCACGCCAGCCCCGATGAGACCACCGACAATGCCCCACATAATCATCAGTAATACCCTGCGGGGACTGTCACGTTTTACTGGCTCTTCCGGCGTTCTCAGATAACGATAGGTCTGGAATTTCGCGGTGAGCGTAGGGCCGACATTCAGTGTTGAAAGCATCGCGCGGTTCTGGTCGTAATCAAGATCAAACCCCGGACCTGCAGCCTGCAATAATTCCAGACGTGCTTTCAACATCGGCACGCCCAGCAGGAACATATCGGAATTCGGCAGTTCTTCGGCAGGCGTATCGGTCACGCTTTTATTGATATTTTGCTGCTGAGCTATCTTAAGTGCCTGTTCAGTAGTGTTTGTCGTGCGGGCGAAAACTGCCTGCGCCACGGCTTCCTGACGCTTCACCTGGGCTTTCATGGACTGTGTACGAGCCGCCCATGCGCCTTCCAGCTCATCATATAAATGCTGTGCCGCGCGATGACTGGCGAAATCAACATACTGACGCAGCAGCTTATTGGCGTCGGTGGCGTTTTCCGCTGTCAGCTTAACGATATCATTCGGCACTTTAGCCGCATCACGCGCCGTAAACTGAATGTCGTTGATCAGTTCATCGAGCAGAACGGCATCGGCACGCGGGTCATTCTCCTGACGCTGCTTGTAATAAGGACTTTGCATCCAGAAATCGCGGCGTGTGTCGTACGCTGCCAGCTGCATAACAAACTCGTTATATGCTTCATCAGAAATCGCCGGACGGTTAACGTCCGATTGCGGCGCATTACGGATATCTAAATTGCGCAGGAACTGCGCCTGGGAGAAATAGGAAGACAGATTATTCACTGTCGGGCGGTCAGTGATCGCCATGGAACTCCACTCCTGTTTCATCAGATAAGACGAACCCAGTGCCACCAAAGCAAACAGTATCGCCAGGCCAGCAATCCAGAATTTACCGTTCCATAGCGTGCAGCACAGGCCGCGAATATCGAGTTCATTCTCGATGTCGTGTTCGTTCTGGTTTCTGATCATTTCTGGTTTATCCACATCTGATGTTCCCTGCTTGAAATATGATTAATGAGCGGTCAAGCGACGAATGCGCCTTTTCATTCGTTTAATCAGTCGCGCGACTTTCCAGGCTCGTTTTATACAGACCCCGTAGAGCAGAAACGCGAAGAAGAATAAAACTAACATCGCCCATTCGGGCACGAAGGAGAGATGTTCTCCGATAACGCCTATAGCCGCCAGTATTGCAGCGGCCAAAGTAATCAAAACAAAAGCCTGACGGGAAGTAAAACCGGCGCGCATGATCAAATGATGAATGTGCTGGCGATCTGCGCTGAACGGGCTCATTCCCTTACGCAGTCGGCGGTACATAATAGCAATCATGTCCATCAGCGGAATGGCGATAAGCCAGAGCGCAGTCACCGGATTCATCGGATGAGATTCTCCTTGCGTGCTTTGCAAAAGGATCCAAATTACCGTGAAGCCAATCAGCGTACTGCCCGCATCACCCATAAAGACTTTGTAACGCGGCCCCAGAATGCCGAGATTCAACAGGATATAAGGTAAAGTCGCAGCAATCATCGCAAAGCACCAGAGCGCCAGCTCCATATGCCCGCTGTCATACATGATGATGCCTAATGAGCCGAAGCTGACACAAGACAGGCCGCCCAGTAACCCGTCTATTCCATCGACCATATTAAAGGCATTGATGGCCGCCCATACGGCAAACAGAGTGATGAGATAGCCAAATGGCCCAAGCAGCATTTCCCAGGGGCCAATAATGTGTCCGAGATTTCGTAAGGTAAGGTTGGCGAAGATCATCATCAGGACAGCGACCGCAGCCTGCACAAGCGCGCGGACTTTGACGCTGATGTCGTATCTGTCGTCCAGCGCGCCGACGAATACCAACAGACCGGCACAGGCCAGATAAAGCGAAGCGTGGGGAATACGATAGTCAGTGATCAGGAAGGTGAAGCAAATTCCTGCATAGACAGAAATTCCGCCGACCAGAGGTATCATCCCCTGATGACGTTTACGAAAGTTGGGTCTGTCAACCAAGCCGACAATATTCGCCATCTTCCGGATAACGAATAAAAACAGGAATGAAAATACAAAAACAACAGCTAGCTCAGTACTCATATTGAGTAAATTCACAGTTAAGAGATCTCTTCTGCAAAAATAAGGTGCGGGGAATGGAAAACATCATAAACCTCACAGCCTTAAATCATATCCTATGGTGACAGTTATGGTTTTGTCTCGGGCAAGACCTTATCTGCTGCCATTTCTCGGGCAATCTACCGACAAAGTAAAGAAAGGGCATGTGAAAAACCATCAGCTATTATCCTAATAGTCTGACCATCTTTCCAAAGTAGCATTATGGTAGCTACCAAAAGCAAAAAACGCCACGACTGAGCGTGGCGTTAGACTGAGTTTTACACCAAATTACGACCGTTTCATCATGTCGAAGAAGTCGTCATTGGTTTTGGTCATGGCGAGCTTGTTAATGAGGAATTCCATCGCATCAATCTCACCCATTGGATGAATGATTTTACGCAGGATCCACATTTTTTGCAGCTCTTCAGACGTGGTCAGCAGCTCTTCTTTACGGGTACCTGAGCGGTTGTAGTCAATCGCAGGGAATACACGTTTTTCAGCGATTTTACGCGCCAGATGCAGTTCCATGTTGCCGGTACCTTTGAATTCCTCATAGATAACTTCATCCATTTTAGAACCGGTATCGACCAGCGCCGTAGCGATGATAGTCAGGCTTCCGCCCTCTTCCACGTTACGTGCAGCACCGAAGAAACGTTTTGGACGGTGCAGGGCGTTGGCGTCCACACCACCGGTCAGGACTTTACCTGACGCTGGAACCACGGTGTTGTAGGCACGCGCCAGACGGGTGATGGAGTCCAGCAAAATGATCACGTCTTTCTTATGCTCAACCAGACGCTTCGCCTTCTCGATAACCATTTCGGCTACCTGAACGTGACGGGATGCCGGTTCGTCAAAGGTAGAAGCGATAACTTCGCCTTTTACCAGACGTTGCATCTCGGTCACTTCTTCCGGACGTTCGTCAATCAGCAGAACCATCAGTACGCAATCAGGATGGTTGTACGCAATGCTGGTCGCGATGTTTTGCAGCAGCATGGTTTTACCGGCTTTCGGCGGTGCAACAATCAGACCACGTTGGCCACGGCCAATCGGAGACGCTAAGTCGAGTACGCGAGCGGTCAAATCTTCTGTTGAACCGTTACCACGTTCCATACGCAGACGTGAATTTGCATGCAGAGGGGTTAAGTTTTCGAACAGGATTTTGCTGCGGGCGTTTTCGGGTTTGTCGTAGTTAACTTCGTTAACTTTCAACAGGGCAAAATAACGTTCACCTTCTTTAGGTGGGCGGATTTTACCGGAAATGGTGTCGCCAGTGCGAAGGTTGAAGCGGCGGATTTGGCTTGGTGATACGTAGATGTCGTCGGGGCCTGCGAGGTAGGAACTGTCTCCGGAGCGGAGGAAACCAAATCCATCCTGCAATATCTCCAGTACGCCATCACCGAAGATGTCTTCTCCGCTTTTCGCATGCTGCTTCAATATTGAAAAGATAATGTCTTGCTTGCGCATGCGGGCCTGGTTTTCCAGTCCCATATTTTCGCCGAGTGCAATCAGGTCAGAGACCGGCGTATTCTTTAATTCGGTAAGATTCATAATGGTGGGTTCTTAAACTCGGGGTATGTCTCGAACATCTGTCGTGAATGGGTATGGCAGGGTCATCCATGCCTGTTTATTGTATGACACTTAAATAACAGCCCAGAAATCCAGCCGCAGGCAGTCGCACGCGGGCGATTCTTGAGGGGTAATGCTGATATTGAAGGTGTCTTAAAGCCGATTTTGTCAAAACCGTTAGATGGTCAAGCACAGTGCCAGTTCAATTTAATTATTATTCAAAGAAACTTTATAGGCAGATGTTTTTGACACAACAGAGTAAAACGTAAGAATCAAACTACAGGTAAGCTCTATTTGCAGTAAGCGTAAACTTAGCACGCTTCTTGACAGGCGTCTAGCGGACAATGTGAAAAACACGGCAGCCCGCTAAACACCTGGCTTGGGTCATCCGGACCTATTACAGATTAGCTGTTAAGAACTCTTTCAGCTGACCTTTCGACAGTGCGCCAACTTTAGTTGCTGCGACTTCGCCGCCTTTAAATAACAGCAGGGTAGGAATACCACGGATGCCGTATTTAGGTGCAGTACCTGGGTTTTCATCGATATTCAGTTTCGCGATGGTCAGCTTGCCTTCGAACTCAGTGGCAATTTCATCCAGAATTGGAGCGATCATTTTGCATGGTCCGCACCACTCTGCCCAAAAATCGACCAGCACCAGCCCTTCGGCTTTCAATACGTCGTTGTCGAAACTGTCATCGGTCAGGTGAATAATTTTATCGCTCATGTTTACTCCAAAGGATTATCTTTACCTTGTTGATGTAGCATTAACCAACATCAGGTTGACTTTATTTCACCGGATACGCTTTCGTAAAGCAATAGTTAGCTGATATTCTACCACACTATGAGCAAAACACACTTGACCGAACAGAAGTTTTCCGACTTCGCCCTGCACCCGCTGGCAGTAGAAGCCCTTGAAAAGAAAGGGTTCCATTACTGCACGCCTATTCAGGCATTGGCATTGCCGATCACGCTCGCTGGGCGTGATGTTGCAGGTCAGGCGCAAACCGGTACCGGCAAGACGCTGGCTTTTCTAGCGTCTACTTTCCATTATCTGCTTTCTCACCCTGCTGCGGAAGGTCGTCAGACTAACCAGCCGCGTGCCTTGATCATGGCACCTACGCGTGAACTCGCGGTGCAGATCCACTCCGACGCCGAAGCATTATCTGAATCTACCGGACTGAAACTAGGTCTGGCCTATGGCGGCGACGGTTACGACAAACAGCTTAAAGTGCTGGAGAGCGGCGTGGACATCCTGATTGGAACCACTGGCCGTTTAATCGATTACACTAAACAGAACCATATCGACCTGGGCGCAATCCAGGTAGTGGTGCTGGATGAAGCAGACCGCATGTTCGATCTGGGTTTCATCAAAGATATCCGCTGGTTGTTCCGCCGGATGCCACCTGCTAATCAACGCCTGAACATGCTGTTCTCAGCAACCCTTTCCTATCGTGTGAAAGAACTGGCGTTCGAAAACATGAACAATGCCGAGTCGATTGAAATCGAACCGGAACAAAAAACCGGTCACCGTATTCAGGAAGAACTGTTCTATCCTTCAAACGAAGAAAAAATGCGCCTGTTACAGACGCTGATTGAAGAAGAATGGCCAGACCGTTGCATTATCTTCGCGAACACCAAACACCGCTGTGAAGACGTCTGGGGCCATCTGGCTGCCGATGGTCATCGCGTTGGCTTGCTGACCGGCGACGTTCCGCAGAAAAAACGTCTGCGCGTTCTGGAAGATTTCACCAAAGGCACGATCGATATTCTGGTGGCGACTGACGTTGCTGCCCGTGGTTTGCACATTCCTGCCGTGACGCACGTCTTTAACTATGACCTGCCTGACGACTGTGAAGACTACGTACACCGCATTGGCCGTACCGGTCGCGCGGGACTGAGCGGTCATTCCATCAGCCTGGCCTGTGAAGAATATGCCCTGAATCTGCCGGCGATTGAAACGTACACCGGCCACAGTATTCCGGTCAGTAAATATAACAGCGATGCGCTGTTAACTGATTTGCCTCCTGCAAAACGTCTTGCCCGCTCGCGTACCGGTAACGGCCCGCGTCGCAACAGCAATTCGTCTTCACGTCGCAGCAGTGCACCACGTAGCAACCGTAAACGTCCGGGCTGATAACCTATGCTAAGCTCCACCTCACTGTATGCAGCGATTGATCTGGGCTCTAACAGCTTTCACATGCTGGTTGTTCGTGAGGTGGCAGGCAGTATCCAGACCCTCGCCAGAATTAAACGCAAAGTGCGTCTGGCAGCCGGTCTGGATAAGCAAAACCTGCTTTCTCAGGATGCGATGCAGCGCGGATGGCAATGCCTGAAGCTATTTTCTGAAAGATTACAGGATATCCCCCGCGACCAAATCCGCGTCGTTGCTACCGCAACGCTGCGGCTTGCCAGTAATGCCGACGAATTTCTGGGTAAAGCGCAGGAAATCCTTGGCTGTCCGATTCAGGTCATCACCGGTGAAGAAGAAGCGCGTCTGATTTATCACGGCGTTGCCCATACGACGGGCGGCCCGGATAAGCGTCTGGTGGTTGATATTGGTGGCGGCAGCACAGAGCTGGTCACCGGTGTTGGCGCGCAGGCCACCACGTTGTTCAGTCTTTCCATGGGCTGTGTGACCTGGCTTGAGCGTTATTTTGCTGACCGCAATCTGGCCAAAGAAAACTTCGACCAGGCTGAACAGGCCGCGATCGACATGATCCTGCCTGTGGCACCTGAGCTGATTGCCAATGGCTGGCAGATTTGCGTCGGGGCTTCAGGAACCGTGCAGGCATTGCAGGAAATCATGGTCGCTCAGGGCATGGATGAACGCATCACGTTGCCTAAGCTTCAGCAACTCAAACAGCGCGCCATACAGTGTGGCAAACTGGAAGAGCTGGAGATTGAAGGCCTGACTCTTGAACGTGCGCTGGTTTTCCCCAGCGGACTGTCCATTCTGATCGCCATTTTCAAAACGCTGAATATCGAAACCATGACACTCGCTGGCGGTGCGCTGCGTGAAGGTCTGGTTTACGGCATGCTGCATTTGCCGATTGAACAGGATATTCGTCAGCGTACGCTGCGGAATCTGCAACGCCGTTACCTGCTCGATAATGAACAGGCCGAACGCGTCGCTCAGCTGGCAGAGAATTTCTCGCTGCAGGTGGCTCAGGAATGGAAACTGGATGCCCGCGCCCGAGACTTACTCAACAGCGCTTGCCTGATCCACGAAATCGGACTGAGTGTCGATTTCAAAAAAGCGCCGCATCACGCCGCGTATCTTATTCGTCATCTGGATTTGCCGGGCTTCACGCCTGCGCAGAAAAAGCTGCTGGCGACGCTTTTGCAAAATCAGAATGGCACGCTGGATTTGCCGCTGCTGAATGAGCAAAACGCTGTACCGCCGCGTCAGGCTCAGCGTCTTTGCCGCATTATGCGACTGGCGATTATCTTTGCCAGCCGCCGCCGCGACGACACATTGCCTGCGGTGCGTTTACGCGCCAATGATGATGAGCTGAGTGTGATTGTGCCACAGGGCTGGCTGGAACAGCATCCGTTGCGCGCTGAAGAGTTAGAACAGGAAAGCCACTGGCAGAGTTATGTCCACTGGCCGATGTTTATCGAAGAACAGTAAACGTTCATTTGAAAATCATGAAAAAAAGCAGAGACCTGAGCGATCAGCCTCTGCTTTTTTTGTGGTTCATGTTTAAGATCTGATAATTAAAGTCTGACGACTAATTGCCGCCCTTGGCTTTCGCCAGCTGTTCGCGAATTTTCTCCAGATGGCTTTGCCCTTTCACCATGCGCTCCTGGGCGCTGACCACCTTACGTTCACTTTCCCACGCCAGATCGTCCTGCGGTAATTCCATCAGGAAGCGGCTCGGTTCCGGGCGGATCAGCTCACCGTACTGGCGGCGCTCGCGGCAAAGGGTAAACGTCAGCTCTTTCTGCGCACGGGTAATACCCACATACGCCAGACGCCGCTCTTCATCCACGTTATCTTCGTCAATACTGCTCTGATGCGGCAACAGCCCTTCTTCCATGCCGACCAGATAGACATACGGGAACTCCAGCCCTTTTGAGGCGTGCAGCGTCATCAGCTGAACCTGATCCAGCTCTTCATCATTCTCGCCACGTTCCATCATGTCGCGCAGCGTAAAGCGCGTGACCACCTGAGTGAGCGTCATCGGCTCATCCAGATCGGTGCCTTCCAGCATTTCTGTCATCCAGCTGAACAGCTGATTGACGTTTTTCATGCGCATTTCTGCCGCTTTCGGACTCGGCGAGGTTTCGAACAGCCAGCTTTCGTAGTCAACGCCGTGGATCAAATCTCTGACGGCAGCGACCGGTTCACGTTCTGCCAGCTCGGAAATATTGCCCATCCAGTGCGTGAAACGTTGCAGGGATTCCAGGCCACGACCGGTCAAAGACTGACTCAGTCCCATATCAAAACTGGCTTTGAACAATCCTTTGTTGCGCTGATTCGCCCACTCCCCCAGTTTCTGCAACGTAGCCGCACCAATTTCACGGCGTGGCGTGTTAACGATACGCAGGAAAGCACTGTCGTCATCGGGATTGGTCAGCACACGCAGATAGGCCAGCAGGTCTTTAATCTCCGGTCGGGAGAAGAAGGAAGTGCCGCCGGAAATACGGTACGGGATGCGGTTCTGCATCAGCATTTTTTCAAACAGGCGCGACTGGTGATTACCGCGGTATAAAATTGCGTAATCGCCATACGCTGTTTTATTGATGAAGTGATGAGCGATCAGCTCACCCACGACGCGTTCCGCCTCATGGTCTTCATTATTCGCTGTCACCACTTTCAGTGACTCGCCATAAGCCAGTTCAGAGAACAGACGCTTCTCGAACACATGCGGGTTATTGGCGATCAGAATGTTGGCGGCTTTCAGAATACGCTGGGTGGAACGGTAATTCTGTTCCAGCTTGATGACCTGCAACTGCGGGAAATCTTCTTTCAGCAGCACCAGGTTTTGCGGCCGTGCGCCACGCCAGGAGTAAATCGACTGGTCATCGTCGCCGACCACCGTAAAGCGTGCGCGGTTGCCGACCAGCAGTTTCACCATCATGTACTGGCTGGTGTTGGTGTCCTGATATTCATCGACCAGCAGATAACGCAGCTTGTTCTGCCAGCGTTCGCGCACTTCTTCATTTTTCTGCAACAGTAGCGTCGGCAACAGGATCAGGTCGTCGAAATCGAGAATATTACAGGCACGCATATGGTCCTGATAAAGGCTGTAGCAGTGCGCGAAGATCTGATCGCGTTCCGATCGCGCCAGACCGGCGGCATGAGAAGGATCAACCAGATCGTTTTTCCAGTTGGAGATCGTCGATACCAGTTGCTGCAATAATGTTTTATCGTTCTCCAGCCATTTCTCGCTCAGTTCTTTGAGCAGCGCCAGCTGGTCCTGATCATCAAATAAAGAGAAGTTAGATTTCATGCCCAGCGCGGCAAATTCGCGTTTGATGATCTCCAGCCCGAGCGTATGGAAGGTGGCAATCAGCAAGCCCCGCGCCTCTTTGCGCCCGAGGGTTTGTCCGACACGCTCTTTCATTTCGCGTGCGGCTTTATTGGTAAAGGTGACGGCCGCGATGTGACGTGCCTGATAGCCACATTCACGGATCAGGTGTGCGATTTTATTGGTAATTACCCTGGTTTTGCCGGAGCCAGCCCCCGCCAGAACCAGGCAGGGTCCGGTGACGAATTCGACGGCGTTTTGTTGGCTGGGGTTTAATCGCATGGCGTATTTTTGCTCACCTGATAGACAAGGACGGCGATTGTAGCAGAAACGTCGGCTGAGATTGACTGGCTTTACAGCGCAATTTCTTATCCCGGAACGCAGGCCGGATTCCCCCCGCGCCGTTTCAGATGTTACATTACGCGTCTGGAAACACTCTCGCAAAAAAGGTCTTATCATGGCAAAAACTGCCGCAGCAATGCACATCCTGGTAAAGGAAGAAGCACAGGCGCTTGATCTTCTGGAACAACTGAAGAACGGTGGCGATTTTGAGAAACTGGCTAAGAAGCATTCTACCTGCCCGTCAGGTAAGAAAGGCGGCCATTTAGGTGAATTCAAGCAAGGCGCAATGGTGCCGGCTTTCGATAAAGTGGTTTTCTCAGCACCACTGATCGAGCCACAAGGCCCGCTGCACACTCAGTTCGGTTACCACATCATTAAGATTTTGTACCGCAACTAAGTTTTGCTTCAGCCAGAACCAAAAGAAAGGGCACCGCATTTTCATGCAGTGCCCTTTTTATTTATCTTCCGAAAACCCTAAATAATTCGAGTTGCAGGAAAATCTTAACTCGCGACGGCGATACGCTTCATATCGGTCATATAGCCACGCAGAGTACGGCCGATAGACTCAATCGGGTGGTTGCGAATGGCTTCGTTAACATCACGCAGCTGCGCGTTATCAACCTGCGTTTCAGCCACAGATTTGCCCAAATCGCCCGCCTGCAGCGTGGTCATGAACTCTTTCAGCAACGGCACGGCAGCGTTAGCGAACAGGTAGTTACCGTATTCAGCGGTATCAGAGATAACCACGTTCATTTCGTACAGACGCTTACGCGCAACGGTGTTGGCGATCAGCGGCAGTTCGTGCAGTGATTCGTAGTAAGCCGATTCTTCGATGATGCCGGAAGCCACCATGGTTTCGAAGGCCAGCTCAACGCCCGCTTTCACCATCGCAATCATCACAACACCGTGGTCGAAGTATTCCTGCTCGGAAATTTTACCGTCGAACTGTGGTGCGTTTTCGAACGCAGTTGCGCCCGTTTCTTCACGCCAGGTCAGCAGGTTTTTGTCGTCGTTCGCCCAGTCAGCCATCATGCCGCTGGAGAATTCGCCGGAGATGATGTCGTCCATGTGTTTCTGGAACAGTGGCGCCATGATCTCTTTCAGTTGTTCGGACAGCGCATAAGCACGCAGTTTCGCCGGGTTAGACAGACGATCCATCATCAGCGTGATACCGCCTTGTTTCAGCGCTTCGGTGATGGTTTCCCAGCCGAACTGCAGCAGTTTTTCTGCGTACGCTTCATCAACACCGTCAGCAACCAGTTTGTCGAAGCACAGCAGAGAACCCGCCTGCAACATACCGCACAGGATAGTCTGCTCGCCCATCAGGTCAGATTTCACTTCGGCTACGAAAGAAGACTGCAGAACGCCCGCACGGTGGCCGCCGGTAGCTGCTGCCCAGGCCTTAGCAATCGCCATGCCTTCGCCTTTCGGGTCGTTTTCCGGATGAACCGCGATCAGTGTTGGTACACCGAAACCACGTTTGTATTCTTCACGCACTTCGGTGCCCGGGCATTTCGGCGCAACCATCACTACGGTGATGTCTTTACGGATTTGCTCGCCCACTTCAACGATGTTGAAACCGTGGGAATAGCCCAGCGTTGCGCCGTCTTTCATCAGAGGCTGAACCGCTTTAACCACCGCGCTGTGCTGTTTGTCTGGCGTCAGGTTAACCACCAGATCCGCTTGCGGGATCAGTTCTTCGTAGGTGCCGACTTTAAAGCCGTTTTCGGTCGCTTTACGCCATGAAGCACGCTTCTCAGCAATGGCTTCTGCACGCAGGGTGTAAGACACATCCAGACCGGAATCACGCATGTTCAGACCCTGGTTCAGGCCCTGTGCGCCACAGCCTACAATCACCACTTTTTTACCTTTGAGATAGCTGGCTTCGTCCGCGAATTCATCGCGACCCATGAAGCGGCATTTGCCCAGTTGTGCCAGCTGCTGACGCAGGTTCAGTGTGTTGAAATAGTTAGCCATGTGTTGCTCCGTTCTATCGAGGTAAGTGCTGTTATTTTTTGTTTCACCGGTGAGCTGGTGAACGCCGTGAATTCACTATATGTCATGTGACACATTGCTTAAATTGATATATTACGAAGATGACGTTGCAGATTATGCAATACTCTCAATCAGTCATCTTTAACGCCAAAGAGCCGGACATTCTTTATGGACTTACGTGATCTGAAACTGTTTTTACATCTGGCGGAAAGCCGCCATTTCGGGCGTTCGTCGAAGGCGATGCATGTCAGCCCGTCCACGTTATCGCGCCAGATCCAGCGGCTGGAGGAAGAACTCGGCCAGCCGTTATTTCAGCGAGATAACCGCACCGTACAACTGACAAGTGCAGGCGAACAACTCAAAAACTTTGCCCAGCAGACGCTGTTGCATTACCAGCAACTGCGCAGCGGGTTGGATCAGCATGGCCCGACGCTGAGCGGCGAACTGCACCTGTTCTGCTCAGTCACCGCCGCCTACAGCCATTTACCGCCGATCCTTGACCGTTTCCGTGCGCAGCATCCGCTGGTCGAAATCAAACTGACCACCGGCGACGCCGCGGATGCGGTTGAAAAAGTCCAGTCCACAGAAGCGGATCTGGCGATTGCCGGTCGTCCGGAAAGTTTACCGGGCAGCGTCGATTTCACGCAGATCGGCGAAATCCCGATGATCCTGATTTCCCCTTCGCTGCCTTGCGCGGTGCGTACGCAAGTCAGCGAGCCACATCCGGACTGGTCACAAATTCCGTTTATCCTGCCGGAACACGGCCCGGCGCGAAAACGTATCGACATCTGGTTCAAACGCAACCGCCTGAGCAATCCGCAGATTTACGCCACGGTGTCCGGCCACGAAGCCATTGTGTCGATGGTCGCGCTCGGTTGCGGGATTGCGCTTATTCCGTCGGTGGTGGTCGATAACAGTCCGGAGCCGGTACGCAACCGTATTTCTGTTCTGGATAACGTCACGCTCGGCGCACCGCTGGAGCTGGGCGTCTGCGTGCAGAAAAAACGTCTGAACGAACCGCTGATCGACGCGTTCTGGCAGTTACTCTGAGCAATCGCCGGATAAAAAAAGGGGCACTTTTCAGGTGCCCCTCTGAGTCTAGCCCGCTAAAAAGAAGCGGAACGCCGGATTATCACTTTCGTTGTGACAGTCATAGCCCAGCGCAGACAGGTTCTGTTCGAACTCTGGCTCTTCTACGTTCAGCTCAAACGCCGCCAGCACGCGACCAAAATCGGTGCCATGGCTGCGGTAATGGAACAGCGAAATATTCCAGTGCGTGCCCAGCGTGTGCAGGAATTTCAGCAAGGCACCCGGAGATTCCGGGAATTCAAAGCTGTAAAGCCGCTCGCGCAGAGGCTTGGTCGGACGCCCGCCCACCATGTAACGCACGTGGAGTTTCGCCATTTCATCGTCGGACAAATCCACAACCTGATAACCGTCGTGATTCAGTTCGTCGATGATTTCCTGACGCTCTGCATGCCCGCGCGTCAGACGCACACCCACAAAAATGCAGGCGTTGTCCGCATCGGCATAACGGTAGTTAAACTCCGTCACCGAACGGCCACCCAGCAGCTGACAGAATTTCAGGAAGCTGCCTTTGCGCTCAGGAATGGTCACCGCCAGCAGCGCTTCGCGTTGCTCGCCCAGCTCGCAGCGTTCTGACACATAACGCAGACCGTGGAAATTCACGTTCGCGCCGGAAAGCACATGCGCCAGACGCTCGCCCTGAATGTTGTGCTGCTGCACGTATTTCTTCAGCCCTGCCAGCGCCAGCGCGCCGGAAGGTTCAGCAATTGCACGCACGTCTTCGAACAAATCTTTCACTGCGGCGCAGATGGAATCGCTGTCGACAGTGATCACGTCATCGAGATACTCGCGACACAGACGGAAGGTTTCGTTGCCGATGCGCTTCACCGCCACGCCTTCTGCGAACAACCCGACACGCGCCAGATCCACCGGTTCACCGGCGTCCATTGCCGCGCGCAGACAGGCTGAATCTTCGGCTTCAACGCCGATCACCTGAATCTGCGGCATCAGCTGTTTGATAAGCACCGCCACACCGGCAGCCAGACCGCCGCCACCGACGGGTACGAATACGCGATCGAGATGCGCATCCTGTTGCAGCAGTTCCATCGCCAGCGTGCCCTGTCCGGCGATCACCGCCGGATGGTCGAACGGTGGCACAAACGTCATGCCCTGCTCCTGCGATAGCGTGATCGCTTTGGCTTTCGCCTCATCGAAATTCGCGCCATGCAGCAACACTTCACCGCCAAAGTTACGCACGGCATCCACTTTGATATCCGCTGTGGCAACCGGCATCACAATCAGAGATTTGATACCTTTTTTGGTCGCCGACAATGCAACGCCCTGCGCATGGTTACCCGCTGACGCCGTGACGACGCCGCGTGCGGCCTGCTCTTCGGTCAGGCTGGCAATCATCGAATACGCACCGCGCAGTTTAAAACTGTGGACGGCCTGACGATCCTCCCTCTTCACCAGAATGGTATTACCCAGCCGGGAAGAGATCTTTTCCATGACCTGCAAAGGCGTCACCTGCGCGACTTCATAAACCGGCGCACGCAGCACGGCACGCAGATATTCTGCGCCGCACGGCTGGTCGGGTAGAGGTTGTGATACCGCCATGACTGTCAGCCTCCCAGCTTAGACTTGTCGCGTACTGCGCCTTTGTCCGCGCTGGTTGCAAGCAATGCGTAAGCACGCAGCGCCAGAGAAACCACACGTTCACGGTTTTTCGGCGTCCAGGCTTTGTCGCCACGCGCCAGTTCGGCTTCGTGACGCGCTGCCAGTTCCGCCGCAGGAACGTCCAGCACCATTTTGCGGTTTGGAATATCGATGTCGATGATGTCGCCATCTTCCACCAGCGCAATCAGGCCGCCGCTGCCCGCTTCCGGAGAAACGTGGCCGATGGACAGACCGGAGGTACCGCCGGAGAAACGACCGTCGGTGATCAGCGCACACTCTTTGCCCAAACCCATGGATTTCAGATAGGTGGTCGGATACAGCATTTCCTGCATGCCCGGCCCGCCTTTCGGCCCTTCGTAACGGATAACTACCACGTCGCCGGAAACCACTTTGCCGCCGAGGATCGCGGAAACGGCATCATCCTGGCTTTCGTAAACTTTGGCCGGACCACGGAAAGTCAGGTTGGATTCATCCACGCCTGCGGTTTTAACGATGCTGCCCGCTTCGGCGATGTTGCCGTAAAGCACGGCCAGACCGCCGTCTTTACTGAAAGCATGTTCCAGAGAACGGATACAGCCTTCGGCGCGGTCGTCATCGAGCGTATCCCAGCGGCAATCCTGTGAGAACGCCTGGGTAGTACGGATACCTGCGGGACCGGCGCGGAACATTTTTTTCACCGCTTCGTCTTTGGTCAGCATGATGTCGTACTGATCCAGCGTCTGGTTCAGGGTCAGGCCGAGAATGTTTTTCACGTCGCGGTTCAGGAGATTGGCGCGATCCAGTTCGCCCAGAATAGCCAGCACGCCACCGGCACGGTGAACGTCTTCCATGTGGTATTTCTGTGTGCTCGGCGCAACTTTACACAGGTGCGGGACTTTGCGTGACAGACGGTCGATGTCGGTCATGTCGAAGTCGATTTCGCCTTCCTGCGCGGCAGCCAGCAGGTGAAGAACGGTGTTAGTCGAGCCGCCCATCGCGATATCCAGGATCATGGCATTTTCGAATGCAGCTTTGCTGGCGATGTTGCGCGGCAATGCGCTTTCATCGTCTTTTTCGTAATAACGTTTGGTCAGCTCAACGATGCGGCGACCGGCGTTCAGGAACAAATCGCGGCGATCGGCGTGCGTTGCCAGCAATGAACCGTTACCCGGCTGAGACAAACCCAGCGCTTCGGTCAGGCAGTTCATCGAGTTGGCGGTAAACATACCGGAACAGGAACCGCAGGTCGGACAGGCAGAACGTTCGATTTGTTCGCTGTCGGCATCGCTGACGTTCGGGTTTGCGCCCTGAATCATCGCATCGACCAGATCGAGTTTGATGATTTTGTCAGAAAGCTTGGTTTTACCGGCTTCCATCGGACCGCCGGAAACAAAGATCACCGGAATGTTCAGGCGCAGTGAGGCCATCAGCATTCCCGGGGTGATTTTGTCGCAGTTGGAAATACAGACCATGGCATCGGCACAGTGCGCGTTAACCATGTATTCCACGGAGTCCGCGATCAGCTCGCGAGAAGGCAGTGAATACAGCATGCCGCCATGACCCATGGCGATCCCGTCATCCACGGCGATAGTGTTGAACTCTTTCGCCACGCCGCCAGACGCTTCGATTTGCTCGGCAACCAGTTTACCCAGATCGCGCAAATGCACGTGGCCCGGTACGAACTGGGTGAATGAGTTGACGACGGCAATAATCGGTTTGCCGAAATCGTTATCCGTCATGCCGGTGGCACGCCATAAAGCGCGGGCGCCAGCCATGTTGCGACCATGTGTCGTGGTGTGGGAACGGTACTTAGGCATGCTCTGTTCACTCCAAATCATTTCTGTTTAGCAGGCAACGATATCGCTGCCTGCTGAATTTCTAATTTATCCTCATCATTACCCTAAATCATTCGGGTTGCAGCAAGGCGGCAACTGAATGAATCCCCGGGAGCTTACTCAGGTAAGTGACCGGGGTGAATAAAGGCAGCCAACGCAGAAGCAGCCTGAAGGATGACGGGTAATTACTGTGGGTTGATTGGATCCAGCCAACCCCATTTATCTTCGGTTTTGCCGGTGAACAGGCCGAAGAACGCATCCTGAATTTGTTTGGTGACCGGACCACGTTTGCCGATGCCGACCTGAATGCCATCGACGCTGCGAACTGGCGTGATTTCTGCGGCAGTACCGGACATGAAGACTTCGTCAGCCAGATACAGGGATTCACGGGACAGAACTTGTTCGCGAACTTCCAGACCCATGTCTTTCGCCAGTTTAATAATCGCGTCACGGGTGATACCCGGCAGGGCGGAAGAGGTGAACGGAGGTGTAAACAGAATGCCGTCTTTCACTTCAAACAGGTTCTCGCCTGCACCTTCAGAGACATAACCGTGAACGTCCAGCGCGATACCTTCCTGATAACCGTGGCGACGTGCTTCGCTGCCGACCAGCAATGAGGACAGGTAGTTACCACCGGCTTTCGCGGCAGTTGGAATGGTGTTGGCGGCAACGCGGTTCCAGGAAGACACCATTGCGTCAATGCCCTGCTCCAGCGCTTCTTCGCCCAGATACGCGCCCCAAGGGAAGGCCGCGATAATCACGTCAGTTTTGTAGCCGTCCGGCGGGTTAACGCCCATACCCACATCGCCGACAAATACCAGCGGACGAATATACGCGCTGACCAGATTGTTTTTGCGCAGAGTCTCGCGGCAAGCTTCCATCAGCTCATCCACGCTCTGAGAAACCGGCATACGGTAGATTTTTGCGGAATCGCGCAGACGCTGCATGTGTTCACGGTGACGGAATACGACCGGGCCTTTATGGGAGTCGTAGCAACGCACGCCTTCAAATACGGATGTGCCGTAATGCAGTGCGTGTGACATGACGTGAACCTTCGCTTCTGCCCACGGAACCATCTCGCCATTGAACCAAATGTAATCAGCTTTCTTCGTCATTCTTTCGTTCCTTTACTCACGCATTCGCGCGTATTTGTTGTGATGTATGTTGCTGAATCTCGACACAAGCGACATCCATAAGTTTGCGTAACTGTGATGACAGTAAATCTACCGGGCGCTGGCTGGCAACGGTCAATTCGATATTTATGTTTTCCGCGTTGACCATCGGGGTCATGTTCATCGCGCACACCTGGAAACCACGGTGGCGGACAACGCGTAATACGCGTTCTAACATTTCAGGGCGGAAACGGGCCTGGATTGAGACGTTATGCTGCATCATGACATTTTCTCCAACATGGTTTCGTTGCCTGCGCCCGGTGGAACCAGCGGCCAGACATTCTCATTTTCGTCGATGGAAACCTGAAGCAAATACGGGCCTTCGCTATTGAAGAACGCGTCCAGAGCGGCATCGACTTGGTCTTTACGGTGGATACGCTGGCCGGGGATGTTGAATGCGCTGGCCAGCGTTACAAAATCGGGATTATCAGAAAGGTTGGTTTCACTGAAGCGTCCGTCGAAGAACAGTTCCTGCCACTGTCGGACCATCCCTAAACGCTGGTTATCCAGCAGCAGGATTTTGACGGGCAACTGTTTTCGTTTGATGGTGCCCAGCTCCTGAACGTTCATCATGAACGAGCCGTCGCCGGAAACGCAGATCACCATGTCGTCCGGACGGGCAACCTGTGCGCCGACGGCCGCCGGAACGCCAAAGCCCATCGTGCCCAGACCGCTGGAGGTGATGAAGTTTTCCGGGTGGCTGAACTGCATGTGCTGCGCGGTCCACATCTGATGCTGACCGACGTCGGTGGTCACGACGGTACTGGCAGATTTACGATCAGAGATTTGTTTCAGTAACAGCGGCGCATAAATCGCTTCGCCCGGATGGTCGTAGCGCCATTCGCCCTGCGCTTTCAGCGTCATCACTTCGTCACGCCATGCGCTGATATTAAGCGGCTGGCCGTTCTTAGACGATGAGTAAAGCGCAGGTAACAGAGCATTCAGATCGCCCTGCAACGCAACGTGCGCCTGACGCAGTTTGTTCAGTTCGGCCGGGTCGATATCCATATGGATAACGGCCGCGTTTGGCGCAAAGGTGTTCAGCTTGCCGGTCACCCGGTCATCAAAACGCGCACCGACGGCAATCAGCAAATCGCAGGACTGAACCGCCAGATTCGCCGCTTTCGTGCCGTGCATACCCAGCATTCCCAGATAGCACGGGTCAGTGGCATCCGGTGCGCCCAGCCCTTTCAGCGTCGCTACGGCCGGGATACCGGTTGCTGAGATGAATTCGCGTAAGGCCGGAACTGCCTGCGCCATCCCCACGCCGCCGCCGACGTAGACCATCGGTTTTTGCGCCGCAGCGATCATCGCGCTGGCCTGTTGCAGTTCAGCCACCGGATGCGGGAAGGTTTCTTCCACCGCCAGCAGGTGTGGCGGCAATTCTCCGGTCGCCAGCTGGATGTCTTTCGGGATGTCGATCAGAACCGGCCCCGGACGCCCTGAAGTGGCGATGGCAAAAGCTTCCGCCATGATTTCCGGCAATGCATCCAGCGATTCAACCAGGAAGCTGTGTTTGGTGCAGGCCAGAGACAAGCCTAAAACGTCGATCTCCTGGAAAGCATCGGTACCAATGAATGCGGAGCCAACCTGACCAGTGATAGCCACCAGCGGAACAGAATCTAACAGCGCGTCGGCCAGACCGGTGATGAGGTTGGTCGCGCCAGGACCGGAAGTGGCGATACAGACGCCAACTTTCCCGGTTGAACGGGCATAGCCGATAGCAGCCATTGCGGCGCCCTGCTCGTGCCGGCACAACAGGTGTTCCACGCCGCCGTCATACAATGCATCGTATACCGGCATGATTGCCCCGCCAGGATATCCAAATACTGTATTTACACCCTGCGCACGCAACGCTTGTACTACCCACTGTGCTCCGTTCATCCTTATTCTCCTGCCTTTTTGCGACAAGTGCAGAATATTATGCTGTTGCTCATTTTCCGACCCCGCTTCACTGTTCTCTGAAATTCCTGACCCAAAAAAAAAACCCCGGACCTTTCGGTGCGGGGTTTCTTTTCAGGTTCAGGCTTGTTTAATAAGCCTTTCTTCGTCCAAGTGCAGCCCCGCACGGTGGGATAATAATCACCACCACGCTAATCACGACTAGGCTAACTACGAGGAGAAGGGCTTTCATTTTTAGGTTTCTATAATTCATATTGCGAACGATTGCCTACAGAGTTATCACAGTCAGCTATTTAATGACAACATTTTTCTTGCGTTATTATTTGCAGTCCGTTGCACAATTCGCAGGAAATCGTCTGATAAATCAAACCTTAGCGCGATCATTGACCTTCTGATTATTTATTGCTCCGGCAATGGCTTTTCCGCGGGTATCCCGGCCAAAGGCCACCAGCGCCGAAATCAGAATGGCGACAGTACCGGCCACTATCGCCATTGCCAGTCCGTAATTGTGTCCATGGCTTTCGGCAATGTAGGCCTGAAGCGTCGCATTCACTGAAGCAATCAGGTTGCCGAGCTGGTAAACAAATCCCGGCAGAACCGCGCGGGTGTTGGCGGGCACCAGTTCTGTCAGATAAGTCGGCACCACGCCCCATGCGCCCTGCACCATAAACTGCATCAGAAACGCCCCGAGTCCCAGCATCCACGAACCGCCGGAAAATGCCCATAGAGGAATGACCGGGAGTGAAAGCAGTGCGGCAATAATAATCGCCTTCTTGCGACCAATCTTTTCAGAAAGCGAACCAAAGAAGATCCCGCCGATAATTGACGCGATATTGTAGCTTATGGCGATTAAACTGACGGTATGTGCATCGAAACCGTGCTGAACTTTCAGGAAGGTCGGGTAGAGATCTTGCGTACCGTGACTGAAGAAATTAAAGCCCGCCATCAGCACCACCAGATAGACACACAGCTTCCAGTTTTTCTTCAGCACCGGCATCAGAGCCGTGCTTTCATTACGTTCCCGCGCTGCCAGCCAGACCGGTGACTCCTGCACTTTGAACCAGATAAATGGCAGCAGGAAAATCGGCACCGCACCAATCACAAACATTCCGCGCCAGCCCACCACATCAAACAATAAGCCGTACACCACGGCGGCCAGCAGATAACCAAAGGGATAACCCGCCTGGAAAATCCCCGACATCATGCCACGTGAACGGTCAGGAATGGTTTCCATCGCCAGCGAAGAGGCCACGCCCCAGACACCGCCCATCGCAATGCCGTAAATGACGCGAAGGATCAGGAATACGGTCAGCGAAGGCGCCGCTGCGGTACACAACTCGAAGAATGAAAACAGCGCGATGTTGACCATCAGAACCGGTTTGCGCCCGTATTTCTCCGCAGCACGCCCGAACAGCAGCGCACCGATTGGCCGTACGGCCAGTGTCAGCAGGATAGCCAGCGTGACCTGTTTGATATCAACCTGAAACGCCGTGGCAATATCACTGAGCAGGAAGACCAGAACGAAGAAGTCAAAAGCATCGAGAGTCCAGCTCAGAAAACTGGCGATGGCAACGTTACGCTGCCGAGAAGTCCAACCAAACATGGATGTATCCCTATTCCGGAATAGCTGTAGGTTATGCGCTCACCGGGGCGTTCCGGAAAACCCTCAGTAAGGCCGCGAGATGTTAATCAATGATTCGCATTTGTTTATTTATTGTTAAATGCAATTAAATTAAACACCTCAGCCTGTATAACCAGCAACTTAATTAGCGGGCTAATTTGTTTCCGAACACATCAAACTGTTAATGAGTATTGCTGCGGTTGCGATACGCTTCGCATCTGTCTGTGTTAACCCACTGACTTACAGAATATTTATCCGCGATGTTACGCATCGTGCAAATCTTCTCCCCGCAAGTGTTTCAGGCTCAGGCATGCTGCCCCCCAGGAAATCTCACAGCAAAGGAAAAAGCATGTCATTAGCCGTGGTGTATACCCGCGCCTCACTGGGTGTTCAGGCGCCCGGCGTCTCGGTCGAGGTACATATCAGCAACGGTTTACCGGCTCTGACGCTGGTCGGTTTACCGGAAACCACCGTCAAAGAGGCCAGAGACAGGGTTCGCAGCGCCATCATCAACTGCGGATTCACCTTTCCGGCAAAACGCATCACCGTGAATCTTGCGCCAGCCGATTTGCCGAAAGAAGGTGGCCGGTATGATTTATCCATTGCGCTGGCGATTCTGGTGGCCTCAGAGCAGCTTCAGGGGGATAAGCTTGAGGAGTACGAGTTTGTGGGCGAACTCGGGCTTTCTGGTGCGCTACGCAGTGTAAATGGTGCGATACCGGCAGCACTTGAGGCGCAGAAAGCAGGCCGGATATTGATCCTGCCGCAAAGTAATCAAACGGAAATGACGCTGCTCGATCCCGGTGTCGCGCGGGTGGCCGGGCACTTATTGCAGGTCTGTGCGTTTTTGCAGGGCGAAGATAATTTGCCGGCCATCGAATTTCCCGTTCACCCGGCCATTCCGGCACATCAGCCTGACATTTCAGACATCATCGGGCAGGAACAATCCAAGCGCGCACTGGAGGTCGCGGCGGCAGGCGGCCATAATTTATTGCTGATAGGACCGCCGGGCACCGGAAAAACCATGCTGGCGAGCCGGTTGCCGGGATTGTTGCCACCGCTGACCAATGAGGAAAAGTTAGAAACCGCAGCTATCGCCAGTCTGGTGTATAACCCGGAAGAAGACGGCGGTTTTTCACGCGTACGGCCATTTCGGGCACCTCATCACAGCACGTCGATGAGTGCGCTGGTCGGGGGTGGCTCGCTGCCCAGACCAGGAGAAATATCGCTGGCCCATAATGGTGTGCTGTTTCTCGATGAACTGCCTGAATTTCAGCGGCAGGTTCTGGATGCTTTGCGCCAGCCGATGGAATCCGGCGAAATCACCATTTCCCGCGCACGGGCGAAAGTCCGCTATCCCGCAAGAGCGCAGTTGATTGCAGCGATGAATCCCAGCCCGACCGGACATTATCAGGGCATCCACAACCGCACGCCGCCACAGCAGGTTTTACGCTATCTGAGCCGGCTTTCGGGGCCTTTCCTCGACCGGTTCGATCTGTCGATTGAAGTCCCGCTCCTGCCGCCCGGTATTTTGAGTCAGCAAAACCATACGCCTGTTCTGAGGGAAAACAGCGCACAAGTGCGGGAACGGGTACTGAACGCCAGAGAAATACAGTTAAACCGCGCGGGGAAAATCAATGCGCATCTGAGCAGCAGCGAAGTGGAAACGTATTGTGTGTTAACCAAAGCAGACGCAGAGTTCCTGGAAGAGGTACTGCATAAGCTGGGTTTATCGGTAAGAGCCTGGCATCGCATTCTGAAAGTCGCGAGAACATTGGCTGATTTGGGTAGTGTTGAGGAGATTGAACGACGGCATATTGCTGAGGCGCTAAGCTATCGCAGCATGGATAGGCTATTGTTAACTCTGCATAAGAGTCTGGCATAAAAAAACGGGGCATCGCCCCGTTTCATTAGTCATCGCTTTCCGTGTAGTCTTCTACAGCGTCAGCCTGCGGTTTACCGCCAGACAACGTGTGGAATTTCTTCGGACGACGGGTGCGGACAATGTATTTGTTCCACACTTTTTCTGCATCTGTCACAGGTTCACGCGTACCGCGGCAAACCTCCAGGAACAGTTTTTCTTCGTCGTTAGCAGGCTCACGTTTTCCCAGATCCAGCTCGTTAAAGGCAAAGCCGTAACGTTCTAGCATTTGCGCTTCTTTAATGGTGAAATCGCCATGCCGGGAGAACCCGCGAGGGTAATGTTTATTATCAAAAAAACGATTTGTCGTGGTGAAGCTTTCCGCCATCTGACACGCTCCTAATTCTCTCATGGTCGTGCTGTTATGGCGCGGAGTATTAGTTAGGCTTGACATTGTGTAAAACAAAACATTTAAATCTTAACGACAAAAAATATTGGAGATAGTTTTGGACACGGAATTACTGAAAACCTTTTTGGAGGTCAGTAGAACTCGCCACTTTGGTCGGGCGGCGGAATCCCTATATCTGACGCAATCTGCCGTCAGTTTTCGTATCCGACAACTGGAAACCCAACTTGGCGCCAATTTGTTCACACGGCATCGCAACAACATCCGGTTAACGCCCGCAGGAGAACGCCTGCTGCCTTATGCTGAGAATCTGATGTCGACCTGGCAGATGGCGAAAAAAGAGGTGGTACGTTCGTTACAGCACACTGAATTGTCGATTGGGGCAACGGCCTCGCTTTGGGAAGCCTATCTGACCCCGTGGCTGCAATCGCTTTACACGCAGCGCGGCGCACTGAGACTTGAGGCACGCATCGCCCTTCGCCAGTCTCTGGTCAAACAATTGCATGAAAGACAACTGGATTTACTGATCACCACTGAACCGCCGAAGATGGATGAGCTTTCAAGCCAGCTGTTAGGTAATTTCTCGTTACGACTTTTCTCATCACAGAAAACGGTCAGGGAAGAACATCCACCGTATGTGAAACTGGAATGGGGTGCGGACTTTCCTCAGCAGGAAAAGCTGCAAAACAGCGATCAGGAACCGGTGCTGACCACAACCTCTGCGCATCTGACGCGCCAGTTGCTGGAAAATACCGGCGGTTGCGCTTTCCTGCCCGCGCATTGGGCGAAGGAATATCCGCAACTGTCGGTGCATGAAGAGATCCCGCCGGTGATCCGCCCGCTGTACGCCGTCTGGCTGCAAACCAGCGATCAGCAGGTTCTGATCCGTCAGTTACTCAAAACGCCGCTGATCACTAATCTCTGAACCGTCCGGCCTCAGGACGGTTCAGGCCGCGGATGGCGCGCTCTTCTTGCTGTCCAGAAGGTACCCATACCTTTTTGCAATCCGATGAAGATGAACAGCAACACACCCATCACGATTTTGGTCCACCACGAGCTGAGCGTGCCATCGAAAGTGATGTAGGTTTGTATCAGCCCCTGAATGAGCACGCCAAACAAGCTGCCCAACACTGTGCCTACGCCGCCGCTCAGCAACGTACCGCCAATGACGACAGAAGCGATAGCATCGAGCTCTACGCCGCTGGCAGCGAGTGCATACCCTGCAGATGTGTACAGCGAGAAAATGATGCCGGATAACACGGCCAGCGAACTTGAGAGCATATAGATATAAATCGTGGTACGGCGAACCGGCACCCCCATCAGCGCAGCCGAAACGTTACTTCCGCCGACGGCATAGACGTTGTTACCAAATCGCGTGCGATGCGCCAGAATAATCCCGCCCAGCACCACCAGCAACATGACCAGAGCCAGCAAAGTGAAACGGCCGCCTCCGGGCATTTTCCAGGCATAATTGGCGAGGAAATCATAAACCGGATGGTTAATCGGCAACGATTCTTCCGAGACGATAAAACTCATTCCGCGCACAAAAAACATGCCCGCCAGCGTGATGATGAAAGCCGGCAGTTTTAGCGTATCAATAATCCAGCCCATCAGCGCCCCGAACAGCGCGCCCATCAAAAGCACAATGACAAACGCGTAACCGGGCGCAATACCGTAAGTGCCTATCAGTTTCGCCAGCAATACGCCCGTGAAAGCGATAACAGAGCCCACGGAAAGGTCGATACCGCCGGAGAGAATAACGAACGTCATACCGACCGCGACAATGCCCAGGAAGGCGTTGTCCGTCAGTAAATCAAAGAAGACACGCGTGGAAGCAAAGCCCGGAAACTGCGTGAAGCAATAAGCGTATCCGGCCAGGAACACCAAGATAGTAATCAGCAGGGGCAGATTTCTTTTAAGCATTATCCCTTCCTCCGGAACAGATTACTGAGCGAGACGCGGGGTGACTGAACCACCAGTACGGCGAGAACCACCAGGGCTTTCAGTACCAGATTGAATTCGGGTTTAAAGCCGGAGAGCAGAATGCCGGTATTCATTCCCTGAATAATCAGCGCACCGACTACCGAAAGAAGCAGGTTAAAACGGCCGCCCAGCAACGAGCCGCCACCGATGACGACGGCAAGAATAGCGTCAAGCTCCAGCCATAAACCGGCGTTATTAGCATCTGCACCGCGGATATCCGCGGTCACAATCACGCCTGCAACAGCCGCGCAAATCCCGCAGATGACGTAAGTAGAAATCAGCACCAGACGGGCGTTTACGCCAGCGTTATAAGCAGAGCGGATGTTGATACCCACCGATTCGATAAATAACCCGAGCGCCGTTTTTCGCGTCAGCGCCCAGACCAGCACCAGCATGACGACGGCGATAATCACCGGCATCGGCAGATAAAACAGAGAACCACTGCCAAACTGCGATAAACCGTTATGTTCAAATGTGACAATCTGTCCTTCCGTTATTAACTGTGCGATCCCCCTTCCGGCGACCATCAGCATCAGCGTGGCAACGATCGGTTGTATTTGCAGGACTGCGACCAGAAATCCATTCCACAAGCCACATATCGCACCAACACCAACTGATGCCAGCAATACCATCGCCAGCGGATATCCCTGTACGGTCATGGTCGCCGCCGTCGCACCCGCTATCGCCATCACGGCTCCGACGGAAAGGTCGATCCCGCCGGTCGCGATAACCAGCGTCATCCCAAGAGCCAGCAGTGCTACAGGCGCGCCGCGGTTGAATATATCTACCAGGCTGCCAAACAGCCGGCCATCCTGAATATGAATAGAGAAAAATCCGGGGGCGACCAGGCTGTCGATGATTAATATGGCGACGAAAGCGCCGATTTGCGTGGCACCCTTAGGAAATACAAATCTTACTTTGCGCGGTCTTCCCGTCATTGGCAGACTCCTGTTGCTCATTGATATCTCCTCATTGCGCCGCAATGGCTTTCATAATGGCTGGTACGGAGATTTCAGCCTGCTCTATTTCTGTCACATGACGACGGTCGCGTAACACCACAATCCGGTCGGCATAGCCCGACAGCTCTTCCAGTTCAGATGAAATGACCAGTAAGGCCAGCCCTTCATCGCAAAGTTTCTCAATCAGACGGATGATTTCTGCATGAGCCCCCACATCAATGCCACGTGTGGGTTCGTCGAGAATGAGGAAACGGGGATTGGTCGCAAGCCAGCGGGAAAGAAGCACTTTTTGCTGATTACCGCCGGAGAGATACTGAATTTCCTGCTCCGTACCGGGTGTGCGGATACCGAGCAGTTTGATGAATTTTTCGGCTATCTGGTGCTGTTCTTTCATGGGAAGAGGTCGCAACCAGCCGCGCTGGGCCTGTAAGGCAAGGATGATATTTTCACGTACTGTAGCAGCACCGATAATCCCATCCGTTTTGCGATCTTCCGGGCAATAACCAAACCCAAGTTTCGCGGCCTTGCGGGGGGTGCTGATGGTTTCGGGTTTGCCATCAACCTGCGCGCTGCCGCTGTCATGTCCCTTGATACCGAAGATCAACTGCGCCGTTTCTGTTCGCCCTGATCCCAGCAAACCTGCCAGCCCTACGATTTCGCCACGCCGTACTTTCAGGTCGAAATTTTCAATGACCCCACGACGGCCATAATCTTTGAAATCGACCAAAGGCTCGCCCGTCACATTGCGATGCTCGGTACGCTTTAGCAGGCTTTCATCAAAGCTGTGTCCCAGCATCATTGGCACCAGATCGATACGTGGCAGATCAACAGTACGTTCAGATCCCACCCGTTTACCGTTACGTAAAACCGTTATCCGGTCGCTGATCCGATAAACCTGGTCGAGGAAATGCGTCACGAAGATCATCCCCACGCCTTTATCACGCAGCTGAACAAGAATATCGAGCAACATGCTGACTTCTTTGGCGTCCAGGCTGGCTGTTGGCTCATCGAGTATTAAGACTTGCGCTGAAAGATCGACAGCGCGGGCAATGGCCACGATTTGCTGGATAGCAATGGAATAAGTGGAAAGAGGCTGGCTGACATCCAGATGCAGACCATAACCTTCAAGAAGGGATTCGGCCTGTTGTTCCATCTTGCGCTGATTGACCAGCCCGAAGCGGGTCGGTTCGCGCCCGATGAAGAGATTGGCGGCAACAGAGATATTCGGCAGAAGGTTTACTTCCTGATATACCGTGCCGATCCCAAGCGACTGAGCATCAGCGGTATTGACAGGTTCAATCGATTTTCCGTTGAGAAAAACTTGTCCGGAAGAGCGTTTATAAACACCGGTAAGCGCTTTAATCATCGTGGACTTGCCCGCACCGTTTTCACCTAACAGTGCCACTATTTCGCCACGTTCGAGCGTGAAGTCGACATTTTCCAGCGCTTTAACGCCGGGAAATTCTACGGATAAACCGCGGACCTCAAGCAGTGTTTCTGAACCAGGATTATCCGTCACGTCACTACTCCTGCTGCATTCGCCAGGGGGCGAAAAGGGAATAATTTTTACCGGCCTGCTGCTGAGGCAAGCCGGTAAACCGGCTTAATAACCCATGTCTTTTTTCATGTCGTATTCTTTCTGAGCCATATCCGGCAGGATAAGCGCAGACTGAGTCTGAATGAATTTCTTAGGCTGAGTGCCATCCTTTTTCATTGCAATCAGAGCATCAAATGCTGGGCCCGCCATATTAGGCGTCAGCTCAACAGAAGCATTCGCTTCACCGGCCAACATCGCTTTGTAGATGTCAGGAACGCCATCGATTGAAACAATTTTAATCTGCGAACCCGGCTTAAGGCCGGCTTCTTTAATGGCCTGAATCGCACCGATTGCCATGTCATCGTTATGGGCGTAAACAGCACAAATGTTCTTACCGTTTTGCTCAGCCTTGATGAAGCTTTCCATGACTTCTTTACCTTTACTACGGGTGAAGTCACCAGATTGTGAACGGATAATTTTGACGTTTGGCGCAGCTTTCAGCGCATCGGCAAAGCCTTGTTTACGGTTTAAGGCGACGCTTGCGCCCACGGTGCCTTGTAATTCAACAACATTACACGGCTTACCTGCGACATCTTTGACCAACCAGTCTCCGGCCACTTTGCCTTCATATACGCTGTCCGAAGCCACTGCGGCGGTGTAGAGAGAAGGATCACTGACTTCGATAGTACGGTCTAACAGGAATACCGGGATCTTGGCTTCTTTAGCTTCCGTCAGAACCGGAGCCCAGCCGGTGGCCACGACCGGCGCGATGAAAATGGCATCCACACCCTGAGCGATAAAGGAGCGTATGGCTTTGATTTGGTTTTCTTGTTTCTGCTGAGCATCAGCAATTTTGAGTGTGATACCGCGTTTTTCGGCCTCGGACTTAGCCACTTTTGTTTCCGCAGAACGCCACCCAGACTCAGAGCCAATCTGCGAAAAACCAACAACCAGCGGAGCTGCATGAGCCGCGCCACAAAGTGCTGTTGCCACTGCTGCTGCCACAATTAAGCGTTTGTACATGTTTCTTTCCTCGCGTGTAGTCTGAGCTACTTTTTGTTATGACTCGTAGGGTACGGCCAGGACGTTCACCCGACCTCAGTGTTCATTCCTCTCGACACTACGTCAGGAAAAAGAATGAAAACAGTATTGTCAGGGGCGGTTTGTCGTCACAGGACGATGATTAGGTTTAGTACACTGGGAAAAAGGGAGCATGAGCGGGGTCACATACGGGGAGAACAATCAATTAGTGCATGTATTCAGCCAAAACATGACAAAAAACAACCAGGAAAATGGAGCGGATTGAGCCGAAATGGTGCAAAAGCCGGCAAGACAGAGGTTTTATTGAGGGACTAATGAGCGCGATAAGAAAGGAGGACAAATTACATACGAAAAAAAACCCCTCGCTTTCGCGAAGGGTTTCAATATGGCAGGGGCGGAGAGACTCGAACTCGCGACACCCGGTTTTGGAGACCGGTGCTCTACCAACTGAGCTACGCCCCTAAATTACGCTTAACATTATGCCTGCTAAAATTAGCAGGCATAATCAAATAATTGGCGGAACGGACGGGGCTCGAACCCGCGACCCCCTGCGTGACAGGCAGGTATTCTAACCAACTGAACTACCGCTCCACCGGTTCTTTCACACGCATCAGCAATCGGCTGATGCCTGCTTGTTCCTGTTATTTTCCTTGTCACGGGAAAAGGAACACGTTCTTTACTAATTTGATGCCTGGCAGTTCCCTACTCTCGCATGGGGAGACCCCACACTACCATCGGCGCTACGGCGTTTCACTTCTGAGTTCGGCATGGGGTCAGGTGGGACCACCGCGCTACTGCCGCCAGGCAAATTCTGTTTCATCCATACCGCATCATGTCATGATTTCTCAACACACTCCGCCATACGAATCAATCTCGGAACAATCAGCTGAAAATCTACTTCAAGTCTCTAAAACACCTTTGGTGTT